>DATKJN010000411.1:0-7813 GCA_035543655.1 Burkholderiaceae bacterium
AGCGACGTGAAGGAGCGACTGGAACTGCAGTGCCAGGCGCTGCAGCGCGAGATCAACAAGACCACCGGCGACGCCAAACGCTGACGCGTCGCACACCTGCAGGGAGATGCCATGGGCCTGGCTGCCAACGTCGTGATCGCCGTCGTCGCGTTGCTGCACGTGTACTTTCTCGTGCTCGAGATGTTCTTGTGGGACAAGCCCGCGGGCCTGCGCGCGTTCGGCCACACCGCCGAGGCCGCCGCCGCCTCCAAAGTGCTGGCCGCCAACCAGGGCCTGTACAACGGATTTCTCGCCGCCGGCCTGCTGTGGGGCTTGAGTCTCGGCGTGGGCGGCACGCACATCAAGATCTTCTTTCTACTGTGTGTGTTGATCGCTGGCGTCTATGGTGCGCTGACCGCGAGCCGAAAGATCCTCTTCGTGCAGGCGCTTCCGGCTTTGCTCGCACTGATCTTGCTCACGATCGCGTGACGGTCCGGATGCGGGCACCGCGATTGCCCGTTGTTCTCATCGTCAATCCACCAAGGAGACCGTGATGAACTGGGACCGTATCGAAGGCAACTGGCGTCAGTTGAAGGGCAAGGCCAAGGAGCAATGGGGCAAGCTGACCGATGATCAGTTCGACACCATCGCTGGCAAACGCGATCAACTGGTGGGCCGCATCCAGGAGAGCTACGGCATCAGCCAGGACGAAGCCGACAAGCAGGTGCGTGACTGGGAGGGGCGCCTGCAATAGCGCCTGCAACGCCGACGTGCGCAGTGACCGCAGGTCTTTCCTGCGCACGTTGCATGCCCGTGAAGGCCAGGCAAGCGATTGCCCGGCCCTGGCGGCCTGTCGCGCCTCGGCGCTGCAGGCCGCTTGCTCATTTGGTCTGGCGATCAGTCCGGCTTGATGCCGGCGCGCTGCACGATCTCTTTCCAGACCTTCTGCTGCTGGGCGATGAACGCTGCGAACTCCGCTGGCGATCCGCCACCGCCGACCGCGCTGTCGCTGGCGAATCGTTCGGTGACCGCGTTGGACTTCAACGCCTTCAGCGACTCCTCTTGCAGCTTGATCACCACGTCGCGCGGCGTGCCTGCCGGGGCGAGGATGCCGTACCACTGCGAGGTCTCGAAGTCCTTGTAGCCCATCTCGGCGACGGTCGGCACGTCGGGCAACTGCGCCAGGCGCTGCGACGTGCCCACGGCGATCGGGCGCAGCTTGCCGCTCTTGATGTGGGGTAGCAGGGCCGGCAATCCGGCTGAGCTCGCTTGTGTGCGGCCGGCCAGCAGATCGGTGAGCTGGGGCCCCGTGCCGCGGTACGGGATGTGGGTGATGAACATGCCGGTCACCAGCTTCAGGTACTCCATCGCCAGGTGACCCGCACTCGCGTTGCCGGCCGAGCCGTAGTTCAGCTTGCCCGGGTTCTGCTTCACATGCGCCACGAACTCCTTGAAGTTCTGCGCCGGCACGTCGGGATGCACGACGAACAGGTTGGGCACCTTGGCGAGCAGCGTGACCGGGATGAAATCCTTGTTCACGTCGTAGGGCTGGTTCGGAAAGATGTACGGGTTGACCGCCAGCGAGCCGACGTGCCCGAGGATGATCGTGTGGCCATCGGGCGTGGCCTTGGCCACCTCTTGCATCGCCGGAAGGCCGGCGCCGCCGCCCTTGTTGTCGACGAACACCGTCTGGCCGAGCTGCTTGGTCAGCTCGTTGGCCACCGTGCGCGCGACGATCTCCGACGTGCCGCCCGGCGCGAACGGCACGACGAAGCGCACCGACTGGCGCGGCCATGCAGCTTGCGCAAAGGTCAGCACGGGCAGCGGCAGCGCGATTGCGCCGGCCAGCAGCGTGCGGCGATGAACGGTCATGGTCGTCTCCTTGAGTTCTAGAACTGGTATCGGCGCAGGCCACCGTCCACCGGGATCACCGTGCCGGTGATGTAGCCGGCGCGCGGGCTGGCGAGAAAGCACACCAGGTCGGCGATGTCCCCGGGCTCGCCGTAGCGGCCGACCGGGATCTCGTGCTCGCTTTGCCATTGCCGGTACTCCGGCGTGTAGTTGCGAAAGATCTGTTCGCTGTGGATGCGCCCGGGCGGGATGCAGTTCACGGTGATGCCATGCGCGCCCACCATGCGGCTCAAGCCTTTGGCCCAGCTGTGCAGGCCCGCCTTGGCGCAGAACGCGCCGTTGATGTGCTCGGGCTCGCTCTTGCCGGTGATGTTGATCACGCGGCCCCACTTGCGCGCGATCATCGGATCGATCAATGCATCACCCAGCTGGCGCGGGCGATGGAAGTTGAGCGTGATGGCTTCGTTCCACGCCTCCTCGTTGACATGCAGATCCTTGAAGCTGCGCGAGCCGCCCGCGTTGTTGACGAGGATGTCCACGTGGCCGAGTCCGGTGTTGGCCGCCTGTGCGATGCGCGCAGCCGCGTCGTCGGCCAGCATGTCCTGCTCGATGCACACCGGCTCGGCGCCACCGGCCGCGACGATCTCGCGGCTCAACTCGTGCAGCTTGTCGATGCGGCGTGCGGTCATTGCAATTCGCACGCCTTCGGACGCCAGCGCCTTGGCGATGCCGCGCCCGATGCCCGCGCTGGCGCCGGTCACCAGCGCCGTGCGTCCGCTCAACTGAAGATCCATGGGTTCAATCCTTGGAAATCGACGCGAGCTCAACCGAGCTCGGCACCGTCGCGCCGCAGCGTGTCCTGCAGCGCCGCTCCGACTTGCCCGCAGGCGAGGCCTTGCTTGAGCATCAGCGCCGCGGCGGTGCCGGCGGCCTGACCCATCACGAAACACGCGCCGCTGGCACGCGCGGCCGACTGGCCTTCGTGTTCCATCGACGCGCAGCGGCCGGCGACCAACAGGTTGCTGACCTGCTGCGGGATCAGCATGCGCCACGGCAACTGGTTGAACGCGTTGTTCGCATCGCGCGCAAACGCCCACTCGACGCGACCTTGCGCATGGCGCTCGATCGGCCACGCGTTCAGACCGATGCTGTCGTCGAACCGTGCACCGTCGAGCACGTCGTCGCCGCGCAAGCGGTACGCGCCCTGCACGCGGCGCGTTTCGCGCACGCCGAGCTGCGTGCCAACGTCGATCAGGTCGGCGCGTTCGAAGCCCGGCACTTCGGCGCGCAGGAAGCGCAGGTATTCGATGACCTGTCGCCGGCCCTCGACCTCGCCGGCGCTCAGCTGCACTGCATCGGTGGCATCAACCGCGCGGCCCTGCGCGTTGGCGACCTGCGTGACGTTGACGCGCCACTCGCTGCGGTTGCGCTGCGGCCGCACGATCGCACCCTCGCGCGGGAAGTCGTACCGATCGGCAGCCTCTCGCATCAGCGCATCGATGGCGCCGAAACTGCCGATGGCGGCGATTGCGCGCTCCGCATCGACGCCGCCGACACGAAACATCGTCGACGGGTACAGCGCATCGCCATGGCCATCGCCGAGTTCGTACGGCACGCCGGCGTGATGCGCCAGGTCGGCATCGCCGGTGGCATCGATGAACCAGCGCGCACGGATCGCGCGGCGCCCCGACTTGGTTTCGATGAGCATCGCGTCGATGCGCTCACCGTCGCAGTGCACAGCGGCCACGCTGGCATGGAACAACAGCTGCGCACCGCTGGCCGTGAGCCATTGGTCGGCCGCGCACTTGTAGGCCGGGATGTCGTACGAACGCACGCGGATGCGCCCTTGCAAACCGTCTTGCGGCGCGTTCAGGCCGCCGAGCCGGTCGATGCGCTCGAGCAGCTCATCGACCACGCCGCGCACCAATTGCACGGTCTCGCCGTGACGCTTGCCGTACAGGCCGGCAAAGTTGGTCACGCCGCCGGCCGTGCCCATGCCGCCGAGAAAACCATAACGCTCGACCAGCAGCGTTCGTGCGCCGTGGCGCGCCGCACTCACCGCGGCGGCGAGCCCGGCCGGTCCGCCGCCCGCCACCACCACGTCGAACTCGCCGAACAGCGGCGTGCGTCGTGCAGGCTCGTCGACGAACACGGCGCTCGCTCGACCGCCCGACGGGCCGGGCGTCCCCTCGGGGGGCAGCGAACGCGGTGAGCGGGGAGGCAAGGTGCCGCTACTCCACCTTGATGCCACGGATCATGATGATGCCGCCGAGCAGATTGGTCTCATTGCGCACGCGCAGCTTCAGCGCTTCGGGCGAGCCGCCCACCGGCGACCAACCGGCGTTGAAGAAGCGCGACCGCATCTCCTGCGAACGGGCAACCGCAGATGCTTCGTCGGCCACGCGTGCCTGCACGTGAGGCGGCAACTTGGCCGGGCCCACCAGCGCGACGAACACATCCATGTCGAAGCCGCGCACGCCGGCATCGGCCAGGGGTGCGATATCGGGTGCCAGCGTGCTGCGGCTGGTGGTCAAACCCACTGCCTTCAGTTTGCCGGCACGCACCTGCGGCAGCGCCAGGCCGGGCGGGATCAATGCCATCTGCACATCGTTTTGCAGCAACGCTGTGATCACTTGCGGGTTGCCTTGATAGGGCACGTGGGCGGCGCCGAAATTGCCAGCCCGGCTCTTCAACAGCTCCACGCCCAGGTGGCCGGCCGATCCGATGCCCACCGAGCCGTAGTTCCACTTCTCGCCCGCGTTGCGCGCGGCAAGGAAGAACTGATCACCCGAGGGCTTGTCCGGCTGCGTCACCAGCACCAACGGAGCGCTGGCCACCAACGACAGCATCGAGAAGTCCTTTGCCGGATCGAAAGGCAGCTTCGGGTTCAGCAGCTTGGCGGAAGACAGGTTGCCGTTGATGACCAGGCCGAAGGTGTGATCGTCGACGGCCTTGGCCACCAGGTCGGCCGCGATGTTGCCCGACGCCCCCGGGCGGTTCTCCACCACCACGGTCTGGCCCAGGCTCCTCGACAGGCCATCGGCCAGGATGCGCGCCGCCACGTCGGGTGTGGACCCGCCGGGGAAGCCCACCAGGATCTTCAGCGGTTTCGTGGGCCACTGCGTGGCCGTTTGCGCGCGAGGTGCCGTGCGCGCGGTCACCCCGCTGGCCGCGACCGCAGCGCGCGGTGCGGCGGTGGGCGCCGATGCCGACGGCCGCGCCGGTGCAGTCGGTTGCTGCGCGAAGGCGGTGGCTGCGGCGAACAGCCACGTGCCGAGCACGACGCGGCGCAGCGTGGGGTGAGCGCCGCGTGCACGGGAAAGGGACATCGGGTTCTCCAGAAGCTTGCCGATCGGCTCGATGCGACCGCATCGTACCCGCGCAGCAAACCTCGCCCGCGCGGCAGCGGGCCGCCCTGGCAGGCGCGACCGACGACACCGCGCCAAGGCAAACGGGCGGCCAAGGCCGCCCGTTTGTTTCCCCAACGCACCGACTAGAGTGCCATCGAATGCGCGCGCAGCGCTTCCGACACTCGTTCCTCTCCTGATGTCCCTCGTCAGCGCCGGAAAGTGCCGTCCGGGCCGATCATCGACAGGTCGGCGAAGTCGAGTCCCGTGTGATCGGTGGCGCTGTAGCTGATCTCCAGGCCACCGATGTCAAAGCGGTCCAACGATTCCAGGGCGCGCTTGAGACTGCCACGCGTGACGACCTTGCTCTCTTTCTCGGCCCGCCGCAACCCGGCCACCAGGACCTTGGCCGCCGCATAGCCCTCGATCATTGCCGGGGTGAGATGGGTCACCTTCTGCGCGGCCGCCAGACGCGAGGCCTCCGCGATCATCGGCACGGCCAGGCGTCGCTCTGAGGGGAAGACCTGGCTGACGATCACGCTACCCGCATCGGGACCCAGCCCGGTGATGAACCCTCCTGCCGCATTGTTTGAAAGCGTTGCCACCGTCGCCTTCAGCCCCGCCGCGCGCATCGCGTGGATGCCGGCGGTCACCGAAGTCGGCGATCCGATGATCAGCACGCCAAGCGGCTTGAGCTCGGTGAGCTTGGGGATGAGCGCGGCGTAGTTGGGTTTCTCGCGGTCCACCGACTGCATCATGGCCGGCTTGACGTTGGCCTCCTTGAAGACCTTCATCGCGCCCTGAATGGCGTCTTCGCCAAACGAGTCGTTGACGTAGAGGAGCACCAGCTTGTCGAGGCCCGTCAAACCCAAATGTCGCACCACGGCTTCAGCCTCGCGCTGATAGCTGGCGCGCACGTTGAAGACCCATGGGTTCACCGGCTGGTGCAGCGCCATGGCCCCGGTGGAAGGCGCGATCAGCACGATCTTGCCCTGCGCCAGTTGCGGCAGCATGGCCTGTGTCTGCGGCGTCCCGCGGCTGAGGAACAACGCCACCACCCGCTGGTCGTTGATCAGTTGGGTCGCATTCTCGGCAGCCGCCGGGGCCTTGTTGTTGTCGTCCAGCGAAACCATCTCGATCTGCTGGCCACCGATGCCCCCCTCGGCATTGACCGCATTCAAGTACATCTTGGCGCCGATGTTGATCTCGTTCACCGCCGCGGAAGCGGGCCCGGTGAGGGCCGAGGTCTGACCAATGCGTATCTGCCCGAGCGCAGCGCCCGAGCACAAGAAATTCAGCGCCGCGATGGCGACGCAAAGCATGGGAGTTTTCATCGTCATTAACTCCGGATGAGGCAGGCGAAGAATGCGCTCGCTGGCTGGGTTATTGATAACTCAATTTTCAATGGCCCCACAGTATTTCGGTGAAACTCCACATACAACCAGCCTAGGCAAGGCACACGCGCCCTCGGCTAAGTACCTTTGTTCAACCACTGGAAGCACTCGCTGCCGAGCGCGTCCTCCAGAACACCATATTCAACCGGGAACTCTTGCCTGGGGAATACCTCCTCGCCGCGCCCCGCGATGCCCTTGTTGAGGTGGTGTTCGGTGTCGAACCGCTTGTGACTCGGAGCGATGGCTCGGCTTTGTCGCCGCATCTCATCGAACCTGCACAGCGCCACGATCTCCTGGATCCTGGCTTCGGTCAAGTCGACGCGTTCGAAGGCGGCAATCCGCCGCACCGCGGCCGGCAGGTCTTGGATGATCTCGTTGTAGTGCAGCAGCAAGACGTCTTCATGGCCGCGCAGGCTCCACGCTTGCCGGTAGATCTCCACCAGGTCGACAAACGGGAACCCTCGCCGCTTGACCCATTGCCGGAAGAAGTCCCCCGTTGATGGATAGTCCGAGGGTCGCGGGAAGGTGCCGTTGTTCCAGCCGCGGCGCTTCGCGGCTTCGTCGTGCACGGCAAAACCGAACGGCTTGATGCCGGTGAAGTAGTCCCACAGAGACACCGCCACATCGGCCGGCGGCCGGCCAACGATGATCATCCGCGCGCCTTCGATGGCAGGAATCGCGTGGGGCTCCAGATGGGTCTTGTACAGCAGCCGAAGGTCCGCGTCTTGCGCCACTCCGATCAGGCGCTCCAGCTCCTCACGAGGGAAAAACAGGCCATCGATCCATGGCACACGTTCGTTGTGACTCTGAAAGTACCCGGTGCCGTCGTAGCCAGAGTCCGATGCGTCGCCATCGTGAATCTGCTTGACGATGTACGAGGTCAGCGTCGTGCCGCTGCGCGGCGCGGTCAACACGAACAGGGCCGGCGTGTCGGGGAGAACTCTGAGGTTCTCGGAGTCTTGATAGCCGGTGCGAATCGCCTTGGGTGGTACACCGGGCCTGGCGAACGAACTTTCAAAAGACGCGTATCGCATTTTCGTGATGTCGGATTGGCAATCGATCAGGCGATGTCGAAGAACCGCATGGTCTTCAACAGGTGGAACAAACTATCGGCAGACTCCTGGACCGACATCGATGTCGTGTCGATCACGATCTCGGGGTTGTCCGGCTTTTCGTAGGGCGAGTCGATGCCCGTGAAGTGCTTGAGCTCGCCGCGGCGTGCTTTCTTGTAGAGGCCCTTGG
>DATKJN010000412.1:0-3178 GCA_035543655.1 Burkholderiaceae bacterium
AAGAAGCTGCCGACGTTCTTGGGGTGCTTGCCTTCGGTCCACAGGCCGCCGCAATGGGCAAAGCGCACGTCGGGGTTCTTGGGCGCCAGCGCGAGGATGTGCGGGTCGAAGTAGCCGAACGAGGTGGGAAACAACAACGCCGCGCCGTCCTGCGCGATCATGCCTTGCATCGTTTTTTGCACTGCGGCGGTCTCGGGCACGTTTTCTTCTTCCACCACCTTGAGCCCGCCGAGCTTCTTGATCTGCGCCACCGCCTCGGCCTGCGCCTGGTTGTAGCCGTAGTCGTCGCGCGGGCCCACGTAGATGAAGCCGACGGTGATCGGCTTCTGCGCGTGAGCGTGCAGGCCGAAGGCGCCGGCCGCGCTGGCGCCGAGCAGTTGAATGATGTGGCGGCGGTTGTGTAGATGCGATGTCATGCGGGCTCTCCTCTGAAGTGGATCTGGCAACGACGTGGGAGCGTCGCGCGCGGCCAACCGACCGCGCCAACTGATGTACGAACTGGTATACAAGCAAGGCACAGACCAAGGACGGGCCTGGCTGCGCGGGTGTTTTGGCACCATCAAGCGGCGCCGCGACGGCCGCGCCGCGAGTCGCGCGCCCCGAAGCGATGCGCGCCGCGCTACGCTGGTGCCGCTGACGCGATGGCGACCAACGTCGTCGTTCGGGTCTGCCCGATCAGCGCCGCACCGCCAGCCAGGTGGCGGCAGTGGCCAGCGCCGAGCACGCCATGCAGCCCCACACCACGAGGTCGTAGCTGTGCGCGGCGTCGAACACGCGCCCGGCGAGCCAGGGCCCCGCGAGGTTGCCGATCGCGGCACCGCTATAGAGCGTGCCGATGATCGACGAGACGGCGCGCGCGCCGAACAGGTCCATGCACAGCGCGGGCATCAGCGACACGATGCCGCCGTAGCTGGTGCCCATCCACAGCGCGAACAGCGCGAGCGCGAGATAGCCATCGGCCACGCCCCACAGGATGAACGACGCGCCGAGCGACGCCTGGGCCAGCACCAGGGTGACCGGCCGCCCCACTCGATCGGCGAGCGCGCCGATCGCAAAGCGCCCGGTCAGGCTACCGATCCCGATCAGGCCCACCAGCCCGACCGCGCGCGCGTCGGGCACGCCGAGGTCGCGCGCCGCGGCCGACAAGTGCGCGAACGGAATGAACATGCTGAACGCGCCGAAGCCGCACATCACGTACATCCAGATGAAGGCACGGCTGGTCAGCGCTTCTTTCAACGGCGTGCCGGGTACCGTGCCGTCGGCGCGCTTGGCGGCGGCCGGCGCGCGCTTCAACATCAGTGCAGCGGTGAAACCGACCAGCACCGTGCCGAGTGCAATCGCGTTCATCGCGCCGCGCCACTGCCACAGGCCGATGGCCACGGTGGCGAGCAACGGCACCACCAGCGTGCCGGCACCGATGCCGGCGCTCGCGATGCCCGCCGCCAGCCCGCGGCGGCGCGTGAACCAGGGCTGCACCGTGCCGATGGCCGGCGTGTAGACCAGCGCGATGCCCAGGCCCACGCCCACGCCATAGGCCAACGTGACCTCGGTCATGGAGCGCGCCACACTCGCGCCGACCAGACCGGCCGCGATGCACAACATGCCGGCGCCGGCGACCACGCGCGGGCCGAGTCGATCGGACAACATGCCGCCGAACGCACCCATCGCAAAATAGATCAGCCCGCACAACCCGAACACCAGCGACACGTCGGCGCGCTGCGCGCGGAACTCGCCGACGAAAGGCTCGAAGAACGCAGCAAACGAATACGCCACGCCGAAGATCACCCCGAGCGCGACGAAGGTGGCCCACACCACCACCCAGCCGTAGCGTGGCTCGTCGGTGGGCATCGCAGCAGCGCTCGCGGCGGGCCGCGCGCTCAAAGCTCGAAATCCTCCGGCTTCAACTCGATCGGCTGGCCGTGCGGCGTGCGGTCGGCGGCATGGTCCCATGCCTGCGCGCTGCGCTGCAGTTCAGCGGCCGATGCGGCGCCTTTCTTCGCCACCAATCCTTCGAGCGCGGCGAGCCAGTGCTGGTAGTAGGTGTCGCCGCGGTCGGGCTCGCCGCGCTGCCGGGCCGCGGCGATCTGCTCGGACAATGCATCGGCCCACTCGCGCCAGGTGAACAGCCCGCGCTCGTGCAGCTTGACGGCGAGCGCGAACGCGTGCGCCTCCCACGGTTCGCGGAACGCCGGGCCTTCCTGCAGCAGCAGGCTGTCGACGCTCATTGGGCATCCTCCGCGCTGCGCGCTGCGAAATTCGCCTTCGGAGCGGCCGTGCGGCTCATGCCTTGCCCATGTACGGTTCCCACGCGTCGACCGACACGCGCACGCCGGGCGAGGCGTCCGGCCACAGATCACGCGCGTCGAAGGCCACGGTGTACAGCCAGTGCGGCTGCTCGCCACGGCCGGTGGCGTGCGCATCGGCGAACACGTGCGCGCCGTGCACACGCTCGACCACGCCGCGCCGGCCGCGCACGTAACGCGGCAGCCGCGTGTGGTGCGGCACCTCGCCGGCAAACATGCGCACCGCGTCGCCGACCTTGAAGCGCGCCTTCGTTGTCGCCGGCCGCTCGGTACTGGCACCGTTGGCCAGCACGGTGGGCACATCGGCCGCGTGCAGCTTGCGCGGCAGCTCGCGTGCCGCGTGCAGCGAGTGGCCGGCCTGCAGTTCGTCGTCGGCCACCAGCGCGTGCGCCGCCAGCAGTTTCAGCAGGCCCTCGAACCAGATCTCGTAGTACGTGAGGCGCGCATAGGTCGGCAGCGACTCGCGCGCCGCGCGGCTCATGTCGATGTTCCACAGGCCGGTGGCGCCCATCGCCAGCGTGACGGCCAGTACGCGCGGCTCCCATCCGGCGTGGAAGCGTTCGACTTCGGGCTCGTTGACGATCGGACCGTGCCCGGTGGTGCCGCCGAGGTCGGCATGGCTGACGTGCGTCATCGCGATCTCAGCGGGCACGTGCGGGCGGCAACAGCGGCAAGCCGGTGCCGATCATCGAGTCGCGCGTCACCAGTGCGGCGAGTTCATCCTCGCTCAAGCGCTCGCTGCCCTCGGGGCGCATCGGCAGCACGAGGTAACGCACCTCCGCGGTCGAATCCCACACGCGGACCGACGTGCCCTCGGGCAGCGTGACGCCGAACTCGGCCAGCACGCCATGCGGGTCGCGCACCGCGCGCGACCG
>DATKJN010000413.1:0-2652 GCA_035543655.1 Burkholderiaceae bacterium
GTGCGCCGCCCGCCGGCGCTGGCCAACGCCGCGGCCTCGGCGCCATCGGGTGCGACGGGTGAGCCCGCCCTGTCGATCGGGCAGGCGCTGCGTTCGGCGCCGTTCCTGATCCTGGTGGCGACCAGCTTCTTGAGTTGCGCCACCCACTCCGGCCCGATCTTTCATACGGTGAGCTACGCCGTCACCTGCGGCATCCCGCTGATGGCCGCGGTGTCGATCTACAGCCTCGAAGGGCTGGCGGGAATGGGCGGCCGCCTGGTGTTCGGGTTGTTGGGCGATCGCTTCGGGGCCGCGCGCGTGCTGGTGCTGGCGTTGCTCGCGCAGGCGATCGTGGCGCTGGGCTACCTCTACGCGCGCAACCTCGGCAGCTTCTACACCGTGGCGGCGTTGTTCGGCTTCATGTACGCGGGCGTGATGCCGCTGTTTGCCGTGATCGCGCGCGAGAACTTTCCGCTGCGCATGATGGGCACGGTGATCGGCGGCACCACCATGGCCAGCAGCCTCGGCATGGCACTGGGGCCCGTGGTGGGCGGCCTGATCTACGACACCTATTCCAGCTATGCGTGGCTCTTCATCGGCGCGTTCTCGCTGGGCATCGGCGCCTTCCTGGCCGCGCTGGCGTTCACGCGGCTGCCGCGGCGGCAGATGATGGCCGCGGCGGCCTGAGCGCGTCAGGACGCGCGACTGCCGCAGAGGCAACCCTGTTCCGCGGCGTCGCAGCCGCAGCTCGGGCCGCACGCACACGCGGGGCGCGCAGCGGCCGCGGCCGGCGGCGTCGCTTCGGCCTGGCAGCCGCAACGGCAGTTGGTGCCCGGGCAGTTGACGCAGCGGCACACGGTGGCGGTGGTGGGGGTGTTCATGAATCTCTCCTTGCAGTGGGGTGGATGGTTCGGACCAATCGATCCGTGGCTGCATTCTGGTGAGAAGCCTCGGCGCGAACTTGAACGAAACGGCTGATCTCATAGACTGCCGCACGGGCTCGGCCGATGCGCCACCCACAGGCCCACCACGAAGGCAGACCCCCTTGGCTGAGCGCACGCACACCGACACGGCCGCGCGACCGTCGCGGCGGGCGGTGGCCGGCATCGGCCGCGTGATGTTGTGGAGCGGCGGCAGCTTGTGGATCGGCCGTGAGGCCGGCCGCGTGGAGCGCCATGCGCACCACGCGGTGCAGATCGCGCTGGCGATGGATTCGGCATTCCTCATGCGTGACGACCGCGCCGACTGGCGCGAGCACGCCGGTGCCATCGTCATGCCGCATCGGCCGCATCAGTTCGATGGCTGCGGCCACGGCGTGGCGCAGATCTTTGTCGAGCCCGAGACCGCGTTGGGGCGCGCCATCGTGCAGCGGCATGCCGCGGAGGCGATCGCCGACCTGCCGCGCGACACGGCGCAGGCGCTGGTGAGCCCGCTTCGCGCGGCGTACCGCACAAAGGCGAACGATGCGACGCTGGCCACGCTGGCGCAGCACGCCATCGCGGCACTGGCCGGACCGTTGCCTTCGTTGAGCGCCACCGATCCACGCATCAACCGCGTGATCGCCTGGTTGAGGCAGCGGCTCGATTCGTCGGTGTCGCTCGGCGATGCGGCGCGCGTGGCCCACCTGTCGCCGAGCCGCTTCAGGCACCTGTTCGTGGCGCAGACCGGCGTCTCGTTTCGTGCCTACCTTTTGTGGGCGCGGGTCGAGACGGCCGTGGCCGCGGCGATGGGCGGGCAATCGTGGACGGCCGCCGCGCAGGACGCTGGCTTCGCGGACTCCGCGCACCTCAGCCGCACGTGCCGGCGCATGTTCGGCATCGCGCCCGTCACATTGATCCGGGAGTGAGCCGCCGATGAACTTGCCCAAGGCCCAACCGTTCGACGCGTTTGTCGTCAGCCTCGATCGAGACGCGCCGCCGCCGCTTGCCACGCCCATGCTGCACGCGCTCTGGCATGGGCTGCGGGGCGACTGGCATGCCGCGCACGAGCTGGCGCAGGCGCAGGACGACGCCGACGGCGCCTGGGTGCATGCCTGGCTGCATCGCATCGAAGGCGACCTCGGCAATGCCGACTACTGGTACCGGCACGCGCACCGGCCCTCGCGGCGCGACGACACGCGTGCCGAGGGGCTGGAGATCGCGCGGGCGCTGATCGCATCGAGTCGGAACATCTGAACGGCTGCGGTTGCCCACGGCTTGTCGAACTCGACGGTCTTGGTTCGTCGTAGAGATGAGGCGCCGGAAATGGTGCAGTTCGGCTGGCGCCTTCTTCTTCAACCGACAGGAGTTTCGACATGACCCCCAAGAACACGATTTGCCTTTGGTACGACGGCACGGCGCTGGAGGCGGCGCGCTTCTATGCCGAGACGTTCCCCGACAGCTCGGTGGGTGCAATCCAACGTGCGCCCGGGGACTTTCCCAGCGGCAAGCAAGGCGACGCGCTGGTCGTGGAATTCACCGTGATGGGCATCCCCTGCATGGGCTTGAACGGCGGGCCCGCGTTCAAGCACAACGAGGCGTTCTCGTTCCAGGTGGCCACCGACGACCAGGCCGAGACCGACCGCCTGTGGAACGCGATCGTGAACCACGGCGGTCAGGAGAGCGCGTGCGGCTGGTGCAAGGACAAGTGGGGCGTGTCGTGGCAGATCACGCCGCGCGTTCTCACCGAGGCGAT
>DATKJN010000414.1:0-9650 GCA_035543655.1 Burkholderiaceae bacterium
GGGCGCCCTGTGCGGCGCCGGATTGATGAGCTACACCGTGGCGGTGCCGATGCTGATCGCCGCGGCGGTGCTGGGCACCCAAACCAACTACACCATCGGCTCCTACGTGGGGCCGCGGGTGTTCCAGTGGGAGCAGTCCAAGTTCTTCAACAAGCGCGCGTTCGAGCGTGCGCACGCGTTCTACGAGGAGTACGGCGGCATCACGCTGGTGGCGGCGCGTTTCCTGCCGTTTCTACGCACGTTTGCGCCGTTCGTCGCCGGCGTGGCGCAGATGACGCGCCCGAAGTTCACCATGTACGACGTGACGGGTGGCACCCTGTGGGTGGTGTCGCTCGTCACCGCGGGCTACCTGTTCGGCAACATGCCGTGGGTGCAGACCCACATGAGCACGATCATCTGGCTGATGATCATCGTGCCGGGCCTGCTGGCCTTCATTGGCGCTTGGCGCACCAAGAGCCGCGGCGTCAAGCCGGCAGTGCCGCCGTCACAAACTTGAGCGGCGCTACAGCACGCGCTGACGCGCGCGCGGCGGGTTCTTGGTGAAGTAGCGCCGCACGCCGGTGACCAGCGCATCGACCAGCTTGTCCTGGTACTTGGCGCTGCGCAACAGCGCCTCCTCCTGCGGATTGGAGATGAACGCCGTCTCCACCAGGATCGACGGGATGTCGGGCGCTTTCAGCACCGCGAAGCCGGCTTGCTCCACCTTGCTCTTGTGCAGCTGACCGACACGGCCGATGCGCTGCAGGATCTCGTCGCCCACGGCCAGGCTGTCGCGGATCTGTGCTGCGGTGCTCATCTCGAGCATCGTGCGCAGCACCTGCGCATCCTTTACC
Organism: Burkholderiaceae bacterium; assembly: GCA_035543655.1. Lineage (GTDB taxonomy): Bacteria > Pseudomonadota > Gammaproteobacteria > Burkholderiales > Burkholderiaceae_C > JAEUPI01. Next base: position 834 of record DATKJN010000414.1, read on the forward strand.
CCGCGCTGGTTCGCCCCGCCTACGAGGTCGGCGTCGTTCTCCTTGTCGGCCATCCAGCGTGCGGCCGCGCTGGTGGCGGCGCCGGAGGAGAGCGCGAACACCGAAGCGCCGCGGGCGTGTGGCGTCATGAAGGCATCGGCATGCAGCGAAATGAACAGGTCGGCCTGCACGCGCCGCGCCTTGCGCACGCGGTCGTACAGCGGTACGAAGAAGTCGTCGTCGCGCGTCAGCATCGCGCGCAGCCCGGGCAGGGTGTTGAGCCTGTCGCGCAACCGCAGTGCGACCGCGAGCACGACGTCTTTCTCCTTCAAACCGCTGGGGCCGATCGCACCCGGGTCTTCGCCGCCATGGCCAGGGTCGATCGCCACGATCGTCAAGCGCTCGACCTTGCGCACGGCTTGCGCACTCGGCTTGGCGTCGACGTCGGGCGGTGCCGCGGGGGCCGGTGCCGGCGGCGCCGGGGCCGGTGTGCGCGGCGTCCCGGGAGGTGTATCGACGCGCCCGATGAGTTCGCCCAGCGAATCCCGCACCGCCTGCTCGGCGCGCCGGTCGGCGCGGTCTTTGTCGCGCACCATCTCCAACAGCGGATCGCGCTCCTGCAACGGGTAGAGATCGAACACCAGCCGATGACCGTAGGCCGCCACCGGCGTCAACGTGAACTGCTGCGGTGCCACCGCCTGTTTCAGGTCGACCACAAGGCGGACCAGGCGGGGCTGGTTCTGCCCCACACGCACACCCGCGATGTAGGGGTCGTCGGCACGCACCTTGCCCACCAGTTCGCGCAACGTGGGGCTCAACTCCAGCTGGTCGATGTCGACCACCAGGCGCGGCGGGTTGTTGGTCATGAAGTGCTTGGCCGCGAGCACCTCGTCCGACTCGATCGTCACGCGCGTGTAGTCGGCGGCCGGCCACACCCGCACCGCGACGATGCTCGCGCCGTGCGCGCTGTGGTGGGCGGTCCACCACAGCGCCACGGCACCGCCTTGTTGCAATAGCCAATGCCGCCGATTCATGCCAGCAGCTCAACGCCGCGTGGCGTGTTTGCGTGCACCGCGACATCGCGGCGGCCATCGTCGTGCGGCGTGATCTGCAGCCGCAAATCAGGCACCGGCAGCAGCGACGCGGCCTTGTCGGGCCATTCGGCGAGCTTCAAGCCGGGTTGTGCGAACACTTCGCGCAGCCCGGCATCAAGCCATTCTCGCGGATCGTTGAAGCGGTAAAAATCCAGATGCGCGGCCTTCAGACGCGGCAGGTCGTACGGCTCGAGCAACGCATAGGTCGGGCTCTTGATTCGCCCGGTGGCGCCGAGCGAGCGCAACAGGTGGCGCGCAAACGTGGTCTTGCCGGCTCCCAGCGGTCCCTCGAGCGCGATGAATGCGTCGGAGACGGCGTCGTGGCGGGCCAACGATTCGGCGAAGGCGGCGCAATCGGACTCGGTGGTCCAGGTGATCGAGCGGCTTTCTAGAATCGGCGGATGCGTCACGAGGTCGGATCGGGGCCACGCACGATCGACGGAGCATTGCTCGTCGATCGACTGCGCGCCTGGGCTCAGGAGCTTGGATTTTCACAGATCGGCGTGGCCGACGTGGATCTCCATGAGGCGGAGCCCGGTTTGCGCGATTGGCTGGCCGCTGGTTTCCATGGTGGCATGCGCTACATGGAGCGGCACGGCATGCGCCGTGCGCGGCCGGCCGAGCTCGTGCCCGGCACGGTGCGCGTGATCACGGCGCGCATGGATTACTTGCCGCACGGCGCCGATGCGGCGTGGAGCGACCAGGAAAATGCGCGCCTGCGCACGCCGCACGAAGCCGTGGTGTCGGTCTATGCGCGCGGCCGCGACTACCACAAGGTGCTGCGCCAGCGGCTGCAGCAGCTGGCCGATCGGCTCGCGGAGGCGATCGGTCCGTTCGGCCACCGCGTCTTCACCGATTCGGCGCCGGTGCTCGAGGTGGAGCTGGCGCAGCGCAGCGGCATCGGCTGGCGCGGCAAACACACGCTCGTGCTGTCGCGCGAGGCGGGCTCGACGTTCTTTCTCGGTGAGATCTACGTCGACCTGCCGTTGCCGCTGACCGATTCCACGTCATCGCATTGCGGCAGTTGCAGCGCGTGCATCGACGTGTGTCCCACGCAGGCGATCGTCGGTGCGTACCGGCTCGATGCGCGGCGCTGCATCTCGTACCTGACCATCGAGCACGACGGCGCCATTCCGGTGGAATTGCGACCCCTGATGGGCAATCGCATCTACGGCTGCGATGACTGCCAGCTGGTGTGCCCGTGGAACAAATACGCGCAGCGTTCGAGCCTGCCCGACTTCGAGTGGCGCGAGGTGTGGGACGCACCGCAGCTGATCACGTTGTGGGGCTGGAGCGAAGAGGATTTTTCGCATCACACGCAAGGCACCGCGTTGCGCCGCATCGGCCTTGCACGTTGGCGGCGCAACCTCGCGGTGGCGCTGGGCAATGCGTGGCGCGAAACCGGCGACCCGGCGATCGCACAGGCGCTGCAAGCGGCACGGCCCACGGCCGACGCCCTGCTGGCGGAGCACATCGACTGGGCGCTGTCCCAGGGCTCAGCGCAGCGCTGACCAGGCCGCCAGCGCGAGCGGCAGCCCTGGCATCGCCAGCAGGGTGGACACGGTGACCAGGCCTGCCACGTAGGCACCGTGGCCGCCCATGCGCACCGCGAGCACATAGCTGGTCGGTGCGGTCGGCAATGCGGCGAACGCAACGATCACCGCTTGTTGCGCTGCCGGCAGACGCAGCCACAGCACCAGCGCCACCGCCAAAGCGGGCAGCACGAGATGGCGCACGGCCAGCAATGCCGCAGCCAATCCGGGCCCTTCGCGCAGCGCACCGAAGCGCAGACCCGCGCCGACGGCCATCAGGCCGAGCGGCAACGCGGCATTGCCGATGCGTTGCATCGTCGTGGTGGCGAACTCGGGCAAGCGCAGTGACGCCGCATTGGCCAGCAAGCCAGCCACGGTGGCGAGAATCAGCGGGTTGCGCGCAAGCTCGCGCCAGTAGCCGTGGCCGCCATGGCGTGCCAGCGGCCACACGGCCGCCACGTTGCACAGTGGCACGCAGGCCGAGATCAGCACCGCCATCCACGCCAGCCCCTGTGCACCGGCCAGGCGTTCGGCGAGCGCCAGCGCGATGTACGAATTGAAGCGGAACGCAATCTGCTGCCCCGATGCATGCAGGCTCGGATCGCGTTGCGGCCAGGCGCCCAAGGCCGCCGCCAGCGCGACGCCCGTGCCGACGATCGCCAGGCCCACGCCGCCCAGGTTCAGCAGCGCATCGAGCGACGTCGGGTAGCGCACGATCGAACTGAACAGCAGCACCGGGAACAACACCACGTACACCAGGCGCTCGACGCTGTCCCACAACGGCCGATTCAGTGGTGTGTAGCGGCACAGCAGCCAGCCGATCGCGATCAGACTGAAGTCGGGCAGCAACACCAGGGCATCGACCATCGGGCGCAGTGTGCCAAAGGCCACGAGCGCGCTCCCACCTTGGAGGGCTTCGGTGGCCGCGGCATCGCCGGCTGTCGACGCAGGGCACGGGTCAAACGTTGTGCCGAGATGACTCAACCAATGTTCGATCGATCGCGTCGCCACCACCTGCGCGCGCTGCTGTGCACGTCCTTGATGATGACCTCGCCCGCGTTGTGGGGTCAGGCCGCGGGCGCCTCGGTCGGCGGCGTGTCGTTTGGGGGCCGCCTCGACGTGGGCGGGCAGGCGTTGCGCCTCAATGGCGTGGGGTTGCGCGCGTCGTCGACCATCAAGGGCTTTGCCGCCGGGTTGTATCTCGCGCACACCGGCAACAGCACCGAGCAGGTGTTGGGCACGCCCGGTCCCAAGCGGCTGCGCATGCGCATGATGCTCGATGTGCCGATCGTGGTGTTCACGCACGCGCTGCGCAAGGGGATCCGGCGCAACGTGCCGGAGCCTCAGCAAGCCGCGCTCAGCGAGCGCCTGGGTCGGTTCGATGGCGTCTTGCAGGCCATCGGCAAGGTGTTCGATGGCGACGTGATCGACCTCGATTACCTGCCCGAGTCGGGCCTCGTGATCCTGATCAACGGCAAGCCGCGCGGGGCGCCGATTCCAGGCGAGGACCTGTATGCCGCATTGCTGCTGGTGTTCATCGGCGAGCGACCGGTCGATGCCAAGATGAAGGCCGGACTGCTGGGCCAGCGCAACGCCTGAAGCGCAGTAACCGCTGCTTGAGGGTGCGTGTCGCCGACGCGGCACAATGCAGGCCATTCGTTCGTATGCACCTCACGGGGAGACTTTCCGCATGTCGCGTCGCTTGTTCCATGGTCTGGCCTTTGCCCTGGCGGCGCTGCCCGCTCTCGCGTGGGCTCAGGGGTATCCCAGCAAGCCGGTGCGGCTCATCGTGCCCTTTGCCGCCGGGGGTACCACCGACATCGTTGCCCGCATCGTGTCCGAGAAGATGAGCGCCACGTTGGGCCAGCAGGTGCTGGTGGAGAACAAGGGCGGTGGCGGTGGTTCGATCGGCGCGCTCGAAGTGGTGAAGGCGCAGCCCGATGGCTATGTGCTCGGCATGGCCACGGTGTCGACCACCGCGGCCAACCCCGCGATCAACTCGAAGATCGGCTACAACCCGGTCACGGATTTCACGCCGGTGATCAATATCGCGGCCACACCCAACGTGATCGCCGTGCACCCGTCGTTCCCGGCCAAGGATTACAAGGCCTTCCTCGCCGAGTTGAAGAGCAAGCCGGGCAAATACAGCTATGCGAGTTCGGGCACCGGCGGCATCGGGCACTTGCAGACCGAGTTGTTCAAGAACCTGTCGGGCACCTTCATCACCCACATTCCGTACCGAGGCGCCGGCCCGGCGCTGAACGACACGGTGGCGGGGCAGGTGCCGCTGATCTTCGACAACATGCCCTCCGCACTGCCGTTCATCAGGGATGGACGCCTGGTGCCCATCGTCGTCGCTGCGCCGCAGCGCCTCGCCGCGCTGCCCAACACGCCGACATTCAAAGAGGTCGGCCTCGAGCCGGTGAACCGCATGGCCTACTACGGCGTGCTCGGACCCAAGGGCTTGCCGAAAGACGTGGTCGACAAGATCTCGGCCGCGGTGAAGAAGGCGCTGGAGGATCCGGCGGTGCGCAAGCGCATCGAGGACACCGGTTCGCTGATCGTGGCCAATTCCCCCAGCGAGTTCGCCGACCAGATCAAGGCGGAGTTCGACGTGTACAAAAAGGTCGTCGAGACCCAGCGCCTCAAACTCGACTGAGGCCCGAGACACAAATGGAACGTCGGGTCGTCGTGTTGGGCGGCACCGGCTTCATCGGCCGGGCTTATGCCTGGCGCTGCGCCGCGCACGGACTGAGCCAGCAACTCACGATCCTCACGCGCTCGCCGGTGCGTGGCGCAAATCTGCGGCCGTTGTCGTGCGTGACGCTGGTCGAGTGCGACGTCAACGACGCCAAGAACCTCAGCCGCGCGATCGCCGATGCGCAGGTCGTCGTCAATTTGGTCGGCATCCTGCACGGGCGCGACGAAGATTTCCAGCGCGCACACATCGACCTGCCTTTGAGCATCGGCGAGCTGTCGCGCGTGTACGGGATCGAGCACGTGGTGCACGTGAGCGCGCTCGGCGCCGCCACCGATGCGCCGTCGATGTACCTGCGCAGCAAGGCCGCCGGCGAAGCCGCGCTGCAGCGCAGCGGCGTGCCGCTCAGCGTGCTACGGCCCTCGGTCGTTTTCGGTGCCGAGGACCGCTTGCTGAACCTGTTCGCCAGCCTGCAGGCGGTGTTGCCCGTGGTGCCGCTCGCGGGCGCGCATGCCCGCCTGCAGCCGGTGTGGGTGCGCGACGTGGCGCAGGCACTGTGGACCTGTGTCAACAGCGGCCCGGCGGCGGCCGGTGTCTACGAGGCGGTTGGGCCGCACGTGCTGACGCTGCGCGAGCTGGTGCGTTGCGCGGGCCGGCTGTCGGGGCGGTCGCGACCGGTGTGGCCGCTGCCGGAGGCGCTGGCATGGGCGCAAGCGTGGCTGCTCGAGCACCTGCCCGGGCCCACACTGATGTCGCGCGACAACCTGCGCTCGTTGCAGGTCGACGCGGTGGCCAGCAGCCATTTCCGGACGCTGCAGGCGCTGGGGATCACGCCGGCCTCGATCGAGCAGGCCTGGGCGCAAGAGGGCGGCGATCGCGCGCAAATGGTCGGTCTGCAGCGCTGGCGCGCCGCGCACCGTGAGCGCTGAGGCGGCCGTCGAGCCCGCTGCGCTGGCCGCGAGCGAACAGATCGTCGAACGGTTCGCCGATGGGCTGTGGCTCGAGGATGGCCTGGCACCCAACACCACGGCGGCCTACCGCCGCGACCTGATGCTCTATGCGCGCTGGCTCGCGCAACAGCATCGGCGCGGCCTGCTGGAAAGCACGGAAACCGACTTGCTAGGCTACATCGCCGCGCGTCACGGCGGCACCCGTCCGACCACCGCGAACCGGCGGCTCACGGTGTTCAAGCGCTTCTTTCGATGGGCTTTGCGCGAGCACCAGGTGGCGGCCGATCCCACACTGCGCATCGCATCGGCCAAGCAGCCGTTGCGCGTGCCCAAGACGCTCAGCGAGGCGCAGGTGGAGGCGCTGCTGCGCGCGCCCGACGTCGACAAGCCGCTCGGGCTGCGCGACCGGGCGATGCTGGAGCTGATGTACGCCAGCGGCCTGCGCGTCAGCGAACTGGTCATGCTGAAGTCGGTGCACGTCGGCCTCAACGAAGGCGTGCTGCGCGCGATGGGCAAGGGTGCCAAGGAGCGGCTGGTGCCGTTCGGTGCCGAGGCCGCGGCGTGGCTGCAGCGTTACCTCTGCGGCGCGCGCGCCGAAATCCTCGGTCGGCACTCGAGCGACGTGCTGTTCGTCACCTCGCGCGGCACCGGCATGACACGGCAGATGTTCTGGAAGCTGATCAAACAGCACGCGTTGAAGGCCGATGTGCGCAGTGCCCTGTCGCCGCACACACTGCGCCACGCGTTCGCGACGCACTTGCTGAACCACGGCGCCGACCTGCGTGCGGTGCAGATGCTGCTGGGCCACGCCGACATCTCGACCACCACCATCTACACACACGTGGCGCGCGAACGCTTGCGCCAGTTGCACGCGCAGCATCATCCACGGGGCTGAGCGGTGCGATCGAAGCTCGCTAGCGCAACGCGCGCATCGCTGCCGCGGTGCGCGTTTCGACGCCGAGCTTGATGTACACGTGCTGCAGATGCTTGTGCACCGTCCGCGGGCTGATGCCAAGGATCTGCGCGATGTCGCGATCGGTCTTGCCCGCCGCCACCCATTGCAGCACCTCGCGCTCACGTGGCGTCAGTGACGCGCCGGCCGCCAGCGGCGGCGGCGCTGCGATCGACGGCGCCAGACGCGTCAGCCAATCGGTGTGGGCGAAGAAGCGTGACAGCGCGGCGCGCACTTGATCGAGCAGCGCCACTTCGCGCTCGCTGAAGTCGCGCCCGCGCCGGTTCAGCACCCAGCTCACCAGCCAACCGCGAGACTGGTGCACCGGCATGGCCAGCACGCAGTCGATGCCGATGCGGCGGTAGTAGTCGGCATACAGCGGCGTGCGCTGGAAGGATGCCATCGACCAGGAATCGCTGATGCGATGCACGTGCGGATGCCCTTGCTCGCCATGCACGCGCACCAGCGGATGCTCGCGAAAGTGGCGGTCGAAGCAGGCGCGCTCCGCAGCGCCGATGAAGCCGGCAGCGTCACCATGCACCGTGCGGCGGCCGCTGTCGAGATGGCAGATCGACAGCGTGGTCAACTCGGATGGCACGAGCCGCGCGAGGCCCTCGCAACCGCTGCGCACGTAGCCGTTGTCGTCAGTCAGGGCATCGGCCACCCCGTTTACGAACTGCAGTGCGGCGCGCCAATCGGCGCCCTCCAGCATGTGCGGACTCGGCGTGTGCATCGCAGCACCCCTCCGCTTTGCACAAAGATGCAGTCAGTATAGGCAGCGTTGCGCTGCACGCAAAGGCGCTCTCGTCGCAGCCACGACCGCGCACGGCGGTCGATGCGTTCAGCGGGCCTTGTCCGGCCGCGCCGCAGCGTCGAGCGCGGCCAGCTCGGCCGCGTCGAACCCGGCCGCGCGCCGCGCCTCGAGGTTGAACGGCGGCCTCGGCCGTGGAGCCTGGTGCTGCTGCGCCAGTTGCGCATAAGCCAGCAGCGGGTCGGCGCCCACGCGTGCGCACAACCAGCGGTACCAGCGGTTGCCGATGGCCACGTGGCCGATCTCGTCGCGCAGGATCACGTCGAGGATCTCGGCGGCTCGGGTGTCGCCTGCGCGTGCGAACTTCTCTCGCATCGCCGGTGTCACGTCGAGACCGCGTGCTTCGAGCGTGCGCGGCACGAGTGCCATGCGCGCCAGCACGTCGCCGCGCGTGCGCTCGGCCATCGCCCACAGGCCGTCGTGCGCGGCGAAGTCACCGTACGCATGGCCCAGCGAAGCCAGATGCGTCTGCAGCAGCGTGAAGTGCAGCGCCTCTTCGCCGGCCACGCGCGCCCAGTCGAGGTAGTACGCACGCGGCAAGTCCGCGAAGCGCCAGGTCGCGTCGAGGGCCAGTGCGATGGCATTGAATTCGATGTGCGCCACCGCATGCAGCAGCGCGGCGCGGCCGGCGGCATCGAATGCGCTGCGCGCCGGCAACTGGGCTGGCGGCACGAGCGGCGGCCGCTGCGGCCAGCCGGGCAGGCCGGGCGGCTCGTCGATGCGGGCTTGCGTGTCGATCGGCGCATCGGGCGGGATGGTGCCGGCCCAGGTGCGTACCGCCTGCGCCTTTGCCGTCGGATC
>DATKJN010000415.1:0-3856 GCA_035543655.1 Burkholderiaceae bacterium
ACCCAGATGGTGACAGCCAGTGGGGTCCAGACCAGCAGGCCTGTCAGCAGGTGCTTTCTCACGCCACTCTTCTCGGTTGTGCGTCAGGCACTCGGTGTCGTCGATGTGCTCGACGACGATCCCGCGTCGCCAGACTTGGCAGGTGTGCCCGACTCGCCCGACTTGGCGCTGTCGGTCTTGCTCGAATCGCTCTTGCTCGAGTCGCTCTTGCCCGAATCAGTCTTGCCCGAATCAGTTTTGCCCGCTTCGGTTTTCCCTGCGTCGTTCTTGGATGCGTCGGCGGAGGCGCTGTCGGTCTTGCCGTCGCCTTCGGGCTTCTTGGTCGAGTTGCCGCCCTTGAAGTCGGTGGCATACCAGCCCGAGCCTTTGAGCTGGAAGCCCGCTGCGGTCACCTGCTTGGCGAACGTGGCGGCACCACACGCCGGGCATACGCTCAGCGGCGCGTCGGACAATTTCTGCAGCACGTCTTTGGCGTGGCCGCAGGACGCGCACCGATAGGCGTAGATCGGCATACCAAGCCTCAATGCAAAACGGCAAATTATAGCGGTCGCGCCCTCTGGCGCCGCCCTCCACGCGGGTGGGCGCGTCAGCCGTGCACGCCGACGATGTGGTGGTGCGTGCCGTGGCGGTTGCGGATCGCCTGCGGCCCGATCGAGCCCAACACCATGCCGACGCCGGCCATCAGGAAGCCAGCGAGTTGCGCGGGGAAGGCCTGCCCGGCCGACGTGGCCAGGAACAACGCCCACGTGAGGATGCCCAGCACGATGGAAAAGATGGCGCCCTGCGTGCTGGCGCGTTTCCAGTACAGGCCAGCCACCAGCGGCACGAACGCGCCCACCAAGGTCACCTGATAGGCACCCGAAACCATGTCGTAGATCGGCGTGCCCTGCAGTGCGATGGCATAGGCCAGCACGCACACGCTGAAGACGAGCACCGCCACCCGCATCGTCCACAGCTCCTGCTTGTCGCTGATGCGCGGCATGAACTGGCGCCAGATGTTCTCGACGAAGGTCACCGACGGTGCCAGCAGCGTGGCCGATGCGGTGGACTTCAGTGCCGACAGCAGCGCGCCGAAGAACAGCACCTGCATGATGAACGGCATCTTCTCAAGCACCAGCGTCGGCAGCACCTTCTGCGGATCCTCCTTGATGAGCACCTCGGCCTGCTCGGGCATGATGATCAGCGCACTGGTCACGAGGAACATCGGCACGAAGGCAAACAGGATGTAGCAGGCGCCGCCGATCACCGGGCCGCGCGTCGCCGCTTGCACGCTGTTGGCCGACATCACGCGCTGGAACACGTCCTGCTGCGGAATGGAGCCGAACATCATCGTGATCGCCGCGGCAATGAACGCGATCACCGCAGTGGCGCTCGGCTCGGGCAAGAAGTTGAACAGGTCCTTGCTCGTGGCCAGCGCGATCACCTTGTCGGCGCCGCCAGCTTGGTCGGCGGCGAATATCGCGATGATCGTCAGGCCGACCACCAGGATGATCATCTGGATGAAGTCGGTGATGGCCACCGACCACATGCCGCCAAACAGCGTGTAGGCCAGGATCGACACGGTGCCGAGCACCATGCCGAGCGGGACCGAGATGGTGCCGCCCGACAGCAGGTTGAACACCAGGCCCAGTGCGGTGACCTGCGCCGACACCCAGCCGAGGTAGCTCAGGATGATGATCAGCGAGCACACCACCTCGATCGCGCGCCCATAACGCTCGCGGTAGTAGTCGCTGATCGTCAGCAGCGTCATCTTGTACAGCTTGGCGGCGAAGAACAGCCCCACGAGGATCAGGCAGGTGCCAGCGCCGAACGGGTCTTCGACCACTGCGTTCAGTCCGCCCTGCACGAACTTGGCCGGGATGCCCAGCACCGTTTCCGCCCCGAACCAGGTGGCGAAAGTGGTGGTGACGATCATGATCAGCGGCAAGTGCCGGCCCGCGATGGCGAAGTCCGCGGTGTTCTTCACCCGCTTGGCGGCCCACAAGCCGATGGCGATGGTGAACAGCAGGTAGACGACGACCAGGGTCAGCAGCATGGCTGGAGCGCTCCTCAACGATCCGGGGCCGCGTGCGCGGCGCGAGCATTATCCATAGGCATGCACCGGCCGGAACCGCCTCAGCGCGGCCACATCGTCACGAGTTGCATCGCCAACACACCGAGCACGAAGCCGACGCCGCCGTAGATCACTCCGCGCAGCATGCGGTTGGTGCGTCGCTGCTCGTTCAGCAGAGCCTCGAGCACCGCGGGGTCGCTGTCGCCGCGCCGCTGCAGGGCACGGTGCACCAGGCGCGGCAGTTCGGGCAGCAGTTGCACATAACGCGGCGCTTCGTTCTTCAGCCGCTCGAGCAGGCCGCGCCAGCCCACCTGCTCCTGCATCCAGCGCTCCAGAAACGGCTTGGCGGTGTTCCACAGATCGAGGTCCGGATCCAGCTGCCGGCCGAGCCCCTCGACGTTGAGCAGCGTCTTCTGCAGCAGCACCAGCTGCGGCTGGATCTCGACGTTGAAGCGGCGCGAGGTCTGGAACAGGCGCATCAGCACCTGGCCGAGCGAGATGTCTTTCAGAGGCCGGTCGAAATGGGGTTCGCACACCGCGCGGATCGCGCTCTCGAGCGCGTCGACGCGTGTGTTCGGCGGCACCCAGCCGCTTTCGACGTGCAGCTCGGCCACGCGTTTGTAGTCACGGCGAAAGAAGGCGAGGAAGTTCTGCGCCAGATACTCTTTGTCGAACTCGGTCAACGTGCCGATGATGCCGAAGTCGAGCGCGATGTAGCGCCCCTTCGTGCCGGGATCGACGCTGACCTGGATGTTGCCCGGGTGCATGTCGGCGTGAAAGAAGCCATCACGGAACACCTGCGTGAAGAAGATCGTCACGCCGTCGCGCGCCAGCTTCTTGATGTCAACGCCTGCCTCGCGCAGCGTTTCGACCTGGCTGATCGGCACGCCCTTCATGCGCTCCATCACGATCACGTTGTGCTTGCACAGGTCCCACACCATTTCGGGGATCAGGATCAGGTTCAGATCGGCCATGTTGCGGCGCAGCTGCGCCGCATTGGCCGCCTCGCGCACCAGGTCGAGTTCGTCGTGCAGATAGGTGTCGAACTCGGCCACCACCTCGCGTGGCTTCAGGCGCTTGGCATCGACCCAGACACGCTCGACCCAGCGCGCCAGCGTGTGCAGCAAGTACAGGTCGCTCTCAATCGACGCCAGCACGCCGGGCCGCAGCACCTTCACCGCGACTTCGCGTCCGCTGTTCAGCGTGGCGAAGTGCACCTGTGCGATCGATGCACTGGCCACCGGCCGAGGGTCGAACTCTGCGAACAGCGTGCCGATGGGCGCGTTGAAGGCACGCTCGACCATCGCGATGGCCTGCTCGCCGGGAAACGGCGGCACCCGATCCTGCAGCAAGGCCAACTCGCCGGCCACGTCGGGCGGCAGCACATCGCGCCGGGTCGACAGCACCTGCCCGAACTTGACGAAGATCGGACCCAACCGCTCCAGCGCCTTGCGCAGGCGCATGCCGCGCGGCTCGTCGAAGCGACGGCCAATGGTGACCACGCGCACCAAGCCACGCACCCAGCGCTGCTTGAAACCCGACAGCGCGACTTGGTCGACGCCGAAACGAAGCAGCGTCAACGCGATGAACAGCAGGCGCGCCAGCCGTCTCATGCGCGGTGCGGGCAATGACGCACGCCCGCAATGGGCGTGGGCCCGGCGTTCATGCCGGCGGGCGGTTGCCGCGCGGCTCGCCGTCGCGAGCCGGCTGCGTCCACGGCGTGCGCTGTGCCAGCCCGCGCAGCCCGGCGGCCAACGACGAGCCCAACCGCCCCAGCTGGCGCGCCACCACGGGACCGAACAA
>DATKJN010000416.1:0-2564 GCA_035543655.1 Burkholderiaceae bacterium
CGCTGGCGACCACCGGGCCGTTTGCGATCTACCCGCACATCTACAGCAAGCTCGACTACGACCCGTTCAAGGATTTCACCCCGCTGGCGGCGGTGGCGTCGTTCGACGTCGGCATCGCCAGCGGCTCGAAGACGCAGGCCAGGACGATGGCCGAGCTGGTCGACGCGGCGCGCGCCGATGCGGGCAACGCCATCTTCGGGTCGCCGGGCAACGGCTCGCTGTCGCACTTCGTCGGCATCGCGCTCGGCTTGGCCTCGAAGATCGAGCTGACTCACGTGCCGTACAAGGACACCGGCACGCTGTCGATCGACCTCGCGGCGGGCCGCCTGCCGATCGTGATCACCGGCACCAGCAACCTCATCGAAGCACACCGCCAGGGCCGCATCCGCCTGCTGGCGGTGTCGGGCGCCGAACGCACGCCGTCGATCCCCGACGTGCCCACGTTGCAGCAATCGGGCATCCCACTCACCAGCGCGACCACCGTCGGCATTTTCGGTCCCGCGGGCCTGCCGCCGGAGCTGGTCAAGCGCTACAACGCCGCCATCGTCGGCGCCACCGAAACACCCGAGGCGCGCGACAAGATGGCGCGCATCTTGTTTCTGCCGACCCGCTCGACACCCGAAGCGCTGGCCGCCGAGATCGCCGCCGACCACAAGCGCTTCGCACAGCTCGTGAAGGCCAGCGGCTACACGCCCGAATCCGGCGCGCCGTGAAGATCACGCGCATCGAGACGCTGGCCGCCGACGCCGGCTATCGCGTGGCGTCGTACCTGAAGCTGTCCACCGACGAAGGCCTCGTCGGCTGGTCGGAGTTCTACGACGGCTTCGCCGGTGTGCCTCTGGCGCCGCTCATCGCCGGCTTCGGTCGTGCGGCGATCGGCATGGATCCGCGCGCCTATGCGCGCCTGAGCGAGAGCCTGCTGGCCACCACGCGGCTGGCCTCCGGTGGCCTGGCGCATCAGGCCATCGCCGCCATCGAGAACGCCTGCCTCGACGTGGCCGCCAAGGCGTACGGCGTGCCGGTGCACGCGCTGTTCGGCGGACCGTTTCGCGACCGCGTGCCGGTGTACTGGACGCATTGCGGCAGCTACCGCGTGCGCCATGCGGCGTTCTACGAAGGCATCGGCTGCACGCCGATCCGCGGCCTCGACGACTTCGTGGCGATGGGCCGCGAGGCCGCGGCCGCCGGCTTCAAGGTGCTCAAGACCAACCCGGTGTTCTTCGACGGACCGAAGCCGCAGTTCTTCAACGGCGGTTTCCGCATCGAGCCGGGCTTTCTGGACCGCAGCATCTCCGACGCGCGCATCGATGCCATCGTCGAGCAGATGCAAGCGCTGCGCCAGGGCGCCGGCGAGGGCATGGGGCTGATGCTCGACCTGAGCTTCAGCCAGCGCACCGAAGGCTACCTGCGCATCGCGCGCGCGATGGAAGCGATCGGCCTGTACTGGCTCGAGCTCGACATCCGCGATCCCGAGGCGCTGGCGCTGATCCGGCGCAGCACGCGCACGCCGATCGCCTCGCTCGAGTCGTTGCACGGCCCGCACGAGTACCGCCCTTACCTCGCCGCGCGCGCCGTCGACACCGCGCTGGTCGACCCGCTGTGGAACGGCGTCTACCAATCGGTGCGCATCGCGTCGCTGGCCGACGCGTTCGAGACGCACATCGCGCCGCACAACCCGGTGGGCGAACTCGGCAACCTGATGAGCGCGCAGTTGTGTGCCGCGGTGCCGAACGTGCGCATCCTCGAACTGCGCCACGACGAAGCCTCGTGGACCCGCAACTTCGTCACCCGCTGCCCCGAGGTGGTCGATGGCCAGATGCGCATCCCGACCACACCGGGCTGGGGCGCCGAGGTCAACGAAGAAGCCGTGCGCGCGCATCCCGTGCGCAGCGCCTGATCGAGGAGCACACGCATGCGCGTCTTGTATTGGGCCCGGCTCGGTCTGGCCCGCGCGGCCATCACCAACGGGCTGAAGGCCGTGCCCGGTTGCGAACTGGTGGTGGCCGAGACCACCGATCAGGTGATCGCCGCGCTACCCGGGGCGCACGCGCTGGTGCTGTACGACGCACCCGCCGCCGACGCCAAGCGCGTGACCGCCGCCATCGCCGGCTCGCCGGTGCGCTGGATGCACTTCGTGTCCGCGGGCCGTGAAGGCTTCGAGGCCGCCGGCCTGCCCAAGGGCGTGGCCATCACCTACGCCGCCGGCGCGGTCGCGCCGACCGTGGCCGAGCACGCGATGGCGCTGCTGTTGGCGCTCGCGCGCCGCGTGCCCGAGATGGTGACCCAGGGCGTCGAACGGCGCTGGGATCGCGCCCTGGCCACGCGCGCCCTCTCGCTGGAAGGCGGCACGATCGCCATCGTCGGCACCGGGCACATCGGCATCGAGGTCGCGCGGCGGGCGCGTGCCTTCGGCATGCACACCGTCGGCCTGTCGCGCCGTGCAGCGGCCGATGCGGCGCTCGACGAATCGTTGCCGCTGGAGCGGCTGCACGCCACCCTGTCGCGCGCCGACGCCGTGGTGATCGCGATCGCGTTGGCCGACGGCACGCGCCACCTGATCGATC
>DATKJN010000417.1:0-3440 GCA_035543655.1 Burkholderiaceae bacterium
GGCCTGATCTCGGCCGGTGGGTCGGGCGGCACCACGCTGGCCACGCAGGCGATGCGCGCGCTGCAGATCGGCACGCCGAAGGTGATGGTTTCGACCATGGCCTCGGGCGACACGCGGCCCTACGTCGGCCCGAGCGACATCTGCATGATGTATTCGATCACCGACGTGCAGGGCATCAACCGCATCAGCGAGAAGGTGCTGACCAACGCCGCGCATGCGCTCGCCGGCATGATCGCGCACCCCGCGGCAGCCGGCAGCGATACCAAGCCGGCGCTGGGTCTGACGATGTTCGGCGTCACCACGCCGTGCGTGCAGATGGTGACCAAGCGCCTGGAAGCCGAGTACGACTGCCTGGTGTTCCATGCCACCGGCGTGGGGGGCCAGTCGATGGAGAAACTGGTTGACTCCGGGCTGCTGGCCGGCGTGATCGACGTGTCGACCACCGAGATCGCCGACGAGATCGCCGGCGGCGTGCTGTCGGCGGGTCCGACGCGTTTGGATGTGTTCGCGCGCCACGCGCTGCCGTACGTGGGCTCGTGCGGCGCGCTCGACATGGCGAACTTCGGCCCGTGGGATTCGGTGCCCGAGCGCTTCAAGGGCCGCTTGCTGCACCGGCACAACCCGACGGTGACACTGATGCGCACCACGGTGGAGGAGAACCGTGCGATGGGCGAGTTCATCGCGCGCAAGCTCAACGCGATGGTCGGCCCGGTGCGCTTCCTGATCCCCGAGGGCGGCGTGTCGATGATCGACCGTCCGGACCAGCCGTTCCACGACCCGGAGGCCGACCGCGCGCTGTTCGAAGCGATCGAGCGCGGCTTCCGTGGTGGTGCCGATCGCGAGCTGAAGCGGCTGCCGCACAACATCAACGACGAGGCGTTCGCCGACGCGCTGGTCGCCGCCTGGCGCGACGTGACGCGCACGCCGGCCGCACTGCGCGCGGTGCGCTGACCCTCACAACACCACCGACACCATGCCCCGCATCGCTCGCGCCACGATCCTCGATCACCTGCGCCGCAAGATCGCCGCGCGCACGCCCATCATCGGCGGCGGCGCCGGCACCGGCCTGTCGGCCAAATGCGAAGAGGCTGGCGGCATCGACCTGATCGTGATCTACAACTCGGGCCGCTACCGCATGGCTGGCCGCGGCTCGCTCGCCGGCATGCTCGCGTATGGCAACGCCAACGAGATCGTCTGCGAGATGGCGCGCGAGGTGCTGCCGGTGGTGAAGCAGACGCCGGTGCTCGCCGGCGTCAACGGCACCGACCCGTTCCTGATCGCCGATGCGTTCCTGCGTCGGCTGATCGAGCTGGGTTTCTCGGGCATCCAGAACTTTCCCACGGTGGGGTTGATCGACGGCACGTTCCGCGCCAACCTCGAAGAGACCGGCATGGGCTACGGCCTCGAGGTCGAGCTGGTCGCGCGCGCGCACGCGCTCGACCTGCTGACCACGCCCTACGTGTTCAGCGAGCAGGAAGCGCGCGACATGGCCAAGGCCGGTGCCGACGTGATCGTGGCGCACATGGGCCTGACCACCGGCGGCGCCATCGGCGCCGAAACGGCGCTCAAGCTCGCCGATTGCGTGGCGCCGATCAACGCGTACGCGGCAGCGGCCAAATCGGTGAAGCCCGATGTGATCGTGTTGTGCCATGGCGGGCCGATCGCGACGCCGGACGATGCCCGCTTCATTTTCTCGCGCTGTCCCGATTGCCACGGTTTTTACGGTGCCAGTTCGATGGAGCGCTTGCCCACAGAGGTGGCGCTCACCGAGACGACACGCCGCTTCACGCAGATCACGAGATAAGAGACGTTAGGAGACGCACCATGACAGGCGCCCAATTCGGAACCTTCATCCTCGGCCTGATCGTCGCGGCGATCGTCGTCGCGATCATCGTCTGGCTGCTGCACTGGCTGTACCTGCGCTCCAGCAAGGAGCGCGCGTTCGTGCGCACCGGTCTGGGCGGCCAGAAGGTGGTGCTCGACGGCGGCGCGCTGGTGCTGCCGATCGTGCACGAGGTGATCCCGGTCAACATGAACACGCTGCGCCTGGAGGTGGCACGCGGCCGCGACAAGGCGCTGATCACCAAGGACCGCATGCGTGTGGACGTGATCGCCGAGTTCTACGTGCGTGTGGCCGCCGAAGCCAGCGCCGTGGCCGCGGCGGCGCAGACGCTCGGCCAGCGCACGCTCGAACCCGAGCAGCTGAAGGAGTTGATCGAAGGCAAGTTCGTCGACGCGCTGCGCACCGCCGCGGCCGAGATGACGATGGAGGAGCTGCACGAGAAGCGCGGCGTCTACGTGAAGCGCGTGCGCGAATCGGTCGCCGGCGACCTCACCAAGAACGGCCTCGAACTCGAGGCGGCCTCGCTGACGCAGCTCGACCAGACCGCGATGGAGTTCTTCAACCCGAGCAACGCGTTCGATGCCGAGGGTTTGACTCGGCTCACCGAACAGATCGAGCACCGCAAGAAGCAGCGCAACGATGTGGAGCAGGACACGCTGATCGCGATCCGCAACAAGAATCTCGAGGCCGAGAAGCTGTCGCTCGACATCGACCGCGAGAGCGAGTACGCGCGCCTCACGCAGCAGCGCGAGGTGGAGATCGCGCGCGCGCGCCAGCGCGCCGAGGTGACCACCGAGCGCGCGCAGCGCGAGCAGGATGCCGAGCACGCGCAGATCACCGCCAAGCAGACCATCGAAGCGGCACGCATCCGCAGCGACCTGAGCGTGGAGCAGGAGCGCATCCAGAAAGAGCGTGCGGTGCAGGCCGCCGAAGTGGCGCGCCGCCAGGCGCTGGAGCTGGCCGAGCAGCAGCGCGCCATCGCCGTGGCGCGCGAGAGCAAGGCGCAGAGCGAGGCCCAGGCCGACGCCGAGGTCGCGCGCGCGCAGGCCGTGTCGGCCGAAGAAAAGGTGTTCACCGCACGCGAGGTCGAGATGGCCGAGCGCAAGAAGGCGATCGACCTGATCGGTGCGGCGCAGGCGGCCGAGCGCGAGTCGCTGCGCCTCACGTCGGCTGCGAAGGCCGAGATGTTGGCCAGCACCGACCGTGGCACCGCGATTCGCGCGCAGGCCCAGGCCGATGCCGATGCCGACAAGATCAAGTCGCTGGCGACCAAGGTGCGCGCGGAGATCGAAGCCGAAGCCGCGCGCCTGATGAACGAGGCGCAGAACGTGCTGTCGCCCGAAGCGCGTGCATCGGTGCTGCGCTTGCGCCTGGTGGAGAAGGCCGAGGCCATCATCCGCGAGGCGGTCAAGCCGATGGAGCGCATCGAGGGCATCAAGATCCTGCAGGTCGATGGCCTCGGCGGCGGCGGTGGCGGCGGCCACGGCGACGGCAGCAACGGCGGCTTCGCCGACAGCGTGGTGAACTCCGCGCTGCGCTTCCGCGCCCAGGCGCCGATCGTCGACCAGTTGCTGCGCGAGATCGGCCTGGAGTCGGG
>DATKJN010000418.1:0-2059 GCA_035543655.1 Burkholderiaceae bacterium
GCGCGCCTACCTGCAGCGCGTGGCCACCGCCAGCGGCACGCCGTAGCGCTCGGTCAGCCGAGCGGCGGCACCGAGGCGCAGCCGAGCGACGGCATTGAGGCGCAGCCGAGTACCTGCTTCACCACGCGAAGCATCAGCTCCACCACCGCCGGCCCGTCGGCGGACATCGCGACTTGTGCATTGGCGCGGTCCAGCGCAGCGGCCCGAAAGTCGCACACCGTCATGCCGCGCGTGAAGCGGCCCTGCAGTTCGATGTCGACGCGAGCCGACTCCAAGCGGAACAGCTCGGGCTGCCACAGCCAGGCCGCGGCCACCGGGTCGTACAGCGGCATCGGTGCACTGCCATCGGGCTTGCGCAGGCGCTGGTAGGCGTCGAGGTAGCCCGAGAGCCAGGCCGCGCGCGCGCCCGGCCAGCTGCGCACCGCGTCGACGTGCTCGCGCGTCAGCAACACCTGGCGGCACACGTTGAGGCCGAACATGCGCAGCGGCAGCCCGGCCGCAAACACGATGTCGGCCGCCTCGGGGTCGGCATGGATGTTGAATTCCGCCGCCGGCGTCTGGTTGCCGCGCTCGGTCGAGCCGCCCATCAGCACCAGCTCGGCGATGTGCCCGCGCAGCTGCGGCTCGCGCTGCAGCGCCTGCGCGATGTGGGTGAGCGGGCCGATCGCCAGCACCGTCACGGGCTCCTCGCTCGCCAGCAGCGCGTCGATCATCGCGGCCACCGCGTCGTCGCCATCGGGCCGTGCGTCGGGCACCTCGGGCAGCGGGTCGCCGGTGGTGCGCATGCCTTGCGGGCCGAGCACGTGCTGTGCGGTCTGCAAGGCGCCGGCCAAGGGTGCCGCGCTGCCGCGGTGGATGGGCACCTTGAGGCCGTAGTGGTGTCGGATGCGCAGCGCGTTGGCCAGCGTCACGTCGAGCGGCGCGTTGCCTGCGACCACGCTGATGCCGAGCCAGCGCAGCCCCGGATGCGCAGCCAGCATCAGCATCGCCAGCCAATCGTCGAAGCCCGGGTCGGTGTCGAGCCAGACCGGTCGCATCGCAGGACTCATTCGCGCAGCGAAATCACCTGCAGGACCTTGGCGATGCGCGCGCGGTCCTGTTGAATGAACGACACGAACGCGGCCGGCGTGCCACCACCGGCCAGCGCACCGGTCTGCGCCAGCTTGGCGCGCACGTCGTCGGCTTTCAGCACCGCATCGATCTCGCGGTTGAGCTTGGCGACCACGGTGGGCGATGTCTTCGCAGGCGCGTAGACACCGGCCCAGCTCACCACCTCGAAGCCCTTGAACGCCGGCGTCTCGGCCGCGGCCGGCACATCGGGCAGCAGCGCCAGCCGCTGGGCGCCGGTGACGGCGATCGGCTTCAGTGCCTTGCTCTGCACGAACGGCGCGGCCGACGCGGCGATCAGCATCGCCAGCTCGACTTGGTTGCCGGCCACGTCGTTGGCGATCTGCGCGCCGCCGCGGTACGGGATGTGCACCATGTGGATCTGTGCCGCCTGCTTGAGCATCTCGGTGGCCAGGTGCGGCAGCGTGCCGACGCCCGAGGTGGCATAGCTCAGCTTGCCGGGCTGCTTGCGCGCCAGCGCCACCAGCTCGCCGAGGTTGCCCGCCGGCAGCGACGGATGCGACACCAGCACCATCGGCGCGGTGTTGACCAGCACCACCGGCTGCAGATCCTTCAGCACGTCGTGCTTGTAGTACGGGCCGCCCTTGGGCGCAGCCGGGTCGAGCGGCGCGTCGCCGGCAACGAGGAACACGCTGCCGTCGGCTGGCGCTTGCAACGCCTTCGCGAAGCCCAGGCCACCACCGGCGCCGGTGACGTTCTCGACCAGCACCTGCTGGTTCAGGCGCTCGGCCAGCTTTTGCGCCACCAAGCGCGTGGTGGCATCGAGGCTGCCGCCGGCGCTGTACGGCACGATCAGCGTGATCGGCTTCGTCGGCCATTCGCCCTGCGCGGGCGTGGCGCTCGCGGCCAGCAGGCACAAGCCGCCCGCGAGCGCACGCAGCCCATGGGCCAAGGTCTCGCGTCGGACAGAGGTCACGGTCTCAGGCTCCTG
>DATKJN010000419.1:0-7133 GCA_035543655.1 Burkholderiaceae bacterium
GGTGCACGTGGAACGCCGAGAACAACAGCCTGCCGTTGACCACCGACAGGCCCACCGGCGCCACGAACGCGAGCGCCGCGCGCTGCTCGTCGAGCACCTCGCGCGGCGGTGCGTCGTCGATCGTGCGGCGCGGCGGCGCACCGTCGGTCGCGAGCGCCACGGCACAGGCGGCCAACGCCGCGAGCACCGCGGCCGCGCACCGCCACGACATCAACGGCAGAACGGCTTGTTCCCCATCGCCGACAGGATGCCGTTGACGATCAGCTGCTTGAACTGCGCCTGCCCGGGGAATCCCGAACCGTCGGTGAACGCCTGCCCGTCGTGGCCGAGCGTGGTCAGCCAGGCGCGACCGCCGTCGTAGTACTGGCACCAGGCCACCGGGTGGAAATCGCCGTGGCCGGGATGCGTGGTGCGCTTGGTGGCCAGCGAGTTCTCGTCCACGGTGGCGAGGAACTTCACGCGGGTGGGAAAGGGCACCAGGTTGTACCACTCGTCGCGGAACGGAAAACTGCCCAACCCTGCGGTCGAGGAGTCGCGGCCGACGATGTTGACCGTGCCGTTCTGGTTGGCGCCGTGGTCGTAGTAGTTGGCGTTGCCGAGAAGCCCTTCGTACCACGGCCAGTTGTACTCGGTGCCGAACGCGTTGTGGATGCCGACGAAGCCGCCACCGGCGCGGATGTACTGGCGCAGCGCGGTCTTGCCGGCGTCGAGGTGTGCATTGGTGGTGGTGTTCACCGCGGCGTTGGGCGACGCCGCCAGCGTGCCGTGCTTGTGCAGCGTGTCGCGGCTGGTGCTGGCGAAGATCACCGCCTTGTACTGGTTCAGGCCCGACAGCTGCGTCACGTCTTCGGTCCAGTCCGCCTGCACGCCTTGTTCGGCCAGCCAGGCGATCAGCGCGTTCTGCACCACGTGGGCCGCGGTCAGCGGCGGGTTGCGCCCGGCCGGCAGTGCGGGCCCGAGGTTGGCGTGGCGCGGACCGGCGGTGCGCGTGTAGATCAGCACCTTGTTCTGGCGGTCGGTCACCCACGGGTTGTAGCAACGCGCATCGGTGCCGCGGCACACGTTGTAGACCGGATCGAAGTTGTCCCACGTGCCCCACGGCATGTGGCGGCCGGTGGGTTGCGCCTCGGTGGGTTCGGCCGGGCCGTTGGCCGCCGCGCCTGCGCTGGCCAGCGCAGCGAAGGACGCGGCTGCGACCGCCTTGATCAAAGTTCTCGTCGACATGTCTGTTGTCTCCTGTGGTGGTGTCGGTGGTTGAACGCTCAATAGACGACGATCTTCCCGGTGGGCCGCGGGCTGAAGCAGTCGTTGTAGAAGTACTCGCCGGGCTGCGAGAACGTGTACTGCGCCGACTCGCCCGGTGCGAGCTTGAAGTTGAACAAGCCCTCGAAGAACTGCGTCGCGCAGTGCACGTTGGCGTTGTTGCCCGGGTTGGTGAAGGTGACCGTGGTGTTCACGGGCACGCGCATCCAGGTCGGCGTCATGCCGTTGACGGCGGTCGACTCGGCGGCACCCGGCGCATTGGCGGCGGTCTGTGCACGCGCCAGGAACACGGTGAACGGCGTCGGCAGCGCCGCGCCTTCGACCGCGTTGCCCGACACCGGGCGACGCACCACCGGTGGCTCGGGTGTCGGCGCGGGCGACACGGTGCCGCCGATCTTGAACGCCCACAGGTAGTCGCCGCGCGGCGCCGAGTTGCCATAGGGAATGCCGGTGCCGCCGGCGTAGACGGCGATGTACTGCTCGCCGTCGATCTCGTAGCTGACCGGGCTGGCACTGATCGCCGCGCCGGTCTGGAAGCGCCACAACTCGTCGCCGTCGCGCGCGTCCATCGCGATCAGGTTGCCGTCGGGCTGGCCGATGAACAGAAGGTCGGTGCGCGTGGTCAGGATGCCGTTGCCGTGCGCCAGCGAATACGGCATGCGC
This sequence comes from Burkholderiaceae bacterium, assembly GCA_035543655.1. GTDB lineage: Bacteria > Pseudomonadota > Gammaproteobacteria > Burkholderiales > Burkholderiaceae_C > JAEUPI01. Next base: position 1,927 of record DATKJN010000419.1, read on the forward strand.
TTCTTCCACTGGACCCGGTTCGTGCTCGGGTCGACCGCGACCACCGCGCCGGTCTGGTACTCACCGGGCGGACGCAGCCCGTTGGCCGCCTCGGTGAGCGAGTGCGCGGACGGCACATAACCCATGCCGGTGTAGACCAGCCCGGTGCGCGGGCTGTAGGCCTGGTGGTTCCAGTCGGCGCCGCCGCCGTGGCCCGGCACCGACAGCAGCGGGATGTCCCAGTGCGCGTCGTACATACAGCCTTGCACGTAGTTGGGCACCGCGCGGTTCGGATCACCCGGCACCTCGGTGCCCAGTGGCTGGTCCACCACGCAGTTCTCGGTCCAGCCGCCCTGGCGCGGGTACGGCTGTGTCGGCCAGCTCGCCTGACGCGCGTCTTGCTTGACCGGCCGCTCGTCGATGCCGAGCGGCGCGCTGCCGTCGCGGCGGTCGAGGATGAAGTACATGCCCGACTTGCTGCCGTAGACCACCACCTTGCGCTCGCGGCCGCGGATCTTCACGTCGGCCAGCACCGGCGACATCACGTTGTCCATGTCCCAGATGTCGTGGTGGATCGACTGGAAGTGCCACTTGTAGGCGCCGCTCTTCAGGTCGAGCGCGACGATGGAGTTGGCGAACAGGTTGATGCCCGGCCGCGTCGAACCGTTTTGCGACGAGCCGCCGCGCACGTTGCCGAACGTCCAATAGACCGTGTTCAGGTCGGGATCGATCGCGGGATGGATCCACGGGTTGGCGCCGGCGCGCGAGCTGTCCGGCGCGCCGCCCCAGGTGTCGTATCCCATCTCGCCGGGACCCGGCACGCCGAAGAACGCCGTCATCACGTTGCCGTTGGTGGCGTCCACCGACAGCGCGGCGCCGCGGTTGCCGTCGTTGGTGCCGATGTACAGCCGTTTGTCGTGATAGACCAGAGCCACCTTCTCGACGTTGCCCACGTAGCCGGGGTCGCTCGACGGCGGGTACTGCTTGATCCACTGCACCGCGCCGGTGTCCTTGTTCAGCGCGACCAGGCGGTTGTCGTTGGCCAGCGTGTAGACGAGGCCCAGGTCCTTGGCCACCGCGACGCCGCGGCGCGTGATGGTGCCGAACGGGTTGACGTACTTCCACTTGGTGGCGCCGGTCTTGCCGTCGACAGCCACCAGGTTGCCGAGCGCCGATTCGATGTAGAGCACGCCATCCACCACCACCGTCGTGCTCTGGTTGGTGCCGGTGGTCAACCCGCCTTCGATGCGATTGACCCAGGCGGCGCCGAGCTTGCCGGCGCGCAAGTGGCCCTTGTGAATCTGGTCGAGTCGCGAGTAGTTCTGGTTGCCGAGGTTGCCACCGACCTTGGGAAAGTCCTTGTCGCCCGGCGTGCAGCAGTCGGCCAGGTCGGCCGCGCGGGTGCGGCCATGCCTGTGTCCGCGGTCTTGGTCGCCGTCGTGGTCGTGCGCTTGCAGTGCGAGGGGCGCGAGCGTGCCCGCCGACAGCAGCAGCGTGCAGAGAAGCTTTTGTTTCATTGCCGATGTCTCCTTGTTGGATGCCGTCTGGGCGGCCTGCGATGACTGCATCGAGCAGCCGCGCTATTCTGAAAACGAGAAAGAATCGCGTTCCCTTTTGGAAACCATTGCCGCATCACAAAATTCACCCATGACACTCGCACTCGATCGCGGTCTCGCATTGCTCGAGCGGCTGTGCGGGCAGCCCGAAGGCATGCCGCTCACCGCGCTGGCCGACGAGCTCGACATCCCGCACAGCGCTTGCCATCGACTGCTGGTGGAACTGGAGCGCAGGGGCTATGTGCGGCAGATGCGCAGCCAGGGCGACTACATGCTCACCGCCAAGCTCGCATCGATGGGCCTGGGCTTCCTGAGCAGCTCGGGCATCGTCGACATCGCCGAGCCGCTGCTGGAGCGTCTGGCCAAGGAGTCGGGCGAACTGGTGCGCCTGTCGATCATCGACGGCGACCGCCTCACGTGGGTGGCCAAGGCCCAGGGCTCGCGCAAAGGCCTGCGCTACGACCCCGACATGGGCATGGACGCGCGCCTGTCGTGCACCGCGTCGGGCCATGCGTGGTTGCTGACCTTGAGCGACGAACGTGCGCTCGAACTCGTGACGCGGCAAGGGTTCGGCAAGCCGCAGGACTACGGGCCCAAGGCACCCGCGACCGTCAAGGCACTGCTCGGCTTCCTGCACGCCGCCCGGGTGCGCGGTTATGCATCGATCGATGAAGTGTTCGCGCCCGGCATGACCGCGATGGCGGCGCCGGTGATGCGCGGCGGCGAAGCGATCGGCGTGATCAGCGTCGCCGGTCCGCGCACGCGCTTGACGCCGGCACGCATGCAGACGCTGGCGCCGGCGCTGCTGGCGGCCACTGCGGAACTCGGACCGATCAGCCGCGCGTCGACGCTGTTCGGCCGGCCGCCGCTCGGCAAAGCTTGAACGACACACGCGAAGCGACCATGAGCACACACCACGACTTGTTGATCCGCGGCGGCACCGTCATCGACGGCACCAAGGCACCTCGCCACGACGCCGACATCGGAATCCGCGACGGCCGCATCGTGGCGATCGGCGATCTGGCGCATGCCACCGCCGATCGCGTGCTCGATGCCGGCGGCCGCATCGTCGCGCCCGGCTTCATCGACTCGCACACGCACGACGACCAGGCGGTGCTGAGCCAGCCCGACCTTCGCTTCAAGGTCTCGCAGGGCGTGACCACCGTGGTGGCCGGCAACTGCGGCATCAGCGCGGCGCCGCTGCGCGCCGACATGGACCTGCCGATGCCGCTCAGCCTGATCGACGCGCCGCGCGCCGCGCGCCACGCCACCTTTGCGTCGTACTTCGACGCGCTGCGTGCGCAGCCGGCGTCGGTGAACGTGGCGGCGATGGTGGGGCACTCGACGTTGCGCGCCGCCGTGATGGCCGACCTCGACCGGCCGGCGAACGAGGGCGAGATCGCGGCGATGCGCGCGCATGTCGAGGAGGCGATGCTGGCCGGCGCGATCGGCATGTCGACCGGCACCTTCTATCCGCCGGCCACGAGGGCCACCACCGAAGAGATCATCGAGGTGGGCCGCCCGTTGTCGGCTCGCAAGGCGCTGTACGTGACGCACATGCGCGACGAGGGCGACCGCGTGATGGAAGCGCTCGACGAGACGTTTCGCATCGGTCGCGCGCTCGACATTCCGGTGGTGGTGTCGCACCACAAGGTGCAGAACACGCACAACCACGGCCGCACGAAAGAGACGCTGGCTTTCATTCGCGAATCGATGAAGCACCAGTGCATCGGCCTGGACTGCTATCCGTACACCGCGGGCTCGACGATGATCCGCACCGACCGCGGCATGCTCGATGCGCGAATCCTGATCGCGTCGAGCGTGCCGCATCCGGAGATGGCCGGCCGTGATCTGAAGGACATCGCCGCCGAGTGGGGCGTGAGCGGAGCCGAGGCGGCGCAACGCCTGCAGCCCGGCACGGCCATCTATTTCATGATGGACGAGGCCGACGTGCAGCGCATCCTCGCCTTCGACGACACGATGATCGGCTCCGACGGCATCCCGGTGGGTGACAAGCCGCATCCGCGGCTTTGGGGCACGTTTCCGCGCGTGCTCGGCCACTACAGCCGCGACCTCGGCCTGTTTCCGCTCGAGACCGCGATCTGGAAGATGACCGGGCTCACCGCCCGCACCTTCGGCCTGCCACAGCGTGGCACGCTGCAGGTCGGACACCACGCCGACGTGGTGATCTTCGATGCCGCGACGGTCCGCGACGCCGCCAACTACACGACGCCCACGCTGCCGGCCGAAGGCATCGACAGCGTGATCGTGAACGGCCGGATCACATGGCAGGCGGGTGCGCACACCGGAGTGCGCGCGGGGCAGGTGCTCACGCGGCACCCGCTCGGTGCCGCGTGACGCGGCGCTAGGCGGTGAAGGCGGCGGACTCGCGGGCCTCGCGCGCCACGTGGGCCGCGAAGTCCGACGGTTCGAGCGCGGGCGCGTACAGATAGCCCTGCAACTCGTCGCACCCGAGGGCGACAAGAAGGTCGGCCTGGTGCTGCGTCTCGACGCCTTCGGCCACCACGCGCAGATGCAAGGTGCGCGCCAGTGTGACGATCGAGCGCGTCAGAGCGAGTGCGCTGTCGCGTTGGCCGAGTTCGGTGACGAAGCTGCGGTCCACCTTGAGGATGCCGATCGGCAGCTTGTGCAGGTACGACAACGACGAATAGCCGGTGCCGAAGTCGTCCAGCGCAATGTGAATGCCGGCGTCGTGCAGCACCTGCAGCGTGCGGATCGGCACCGCCGCGTCGCCCATGAAGATGGACTCGGTCACTTCGAGTTCGAGATCACCGGGCTGCAGGCCGAAGCGACGGATCAATTGTGCCAACTGCTCGGGAAGGTGGGTCGAGTGCAGTTGCCGGGTCGACACGTTGACCGCGATCGACTGCAGCCGCAGACCCTGGGCTCGCCAGCGCGAGAGCTGTCCGAGCGCCTGCTCGATCACCCACAGCCCCACGACATCGATCAGCCCGGTTTCCTCCAGCAGCGGAACGAACGCGGGCGCGGGCACCAGGCCGCGCTGCGGATGCCGCCAACGCAGCAGGGCTTCGCCCGACACCGTGGTGCGACTGCGTGATTGGATGCGGGGTTGGTAGTGCACTTCGAGTTCATGGCGTGCGAGTGCCTGCCGCAGATCGGCCACCAGCGATGCGCGTTCGGTGACCTGCACATCCAAGGCCGGCTCGAACCACGCAGCCACGCCACCGCCTCGGGCTTTGGCGGCGTACATGGCCATGTCGGCGCGGCGCAGCAGATCGGACGAGCTCACGCCATGGTCCGGAAAGCGCGCGATGCCGATGCTGACGCCGACCACGATCGGGCGTCCAGCCACCTCGATCGGTTGCCCGAGTTCGCGGCACAGCGCGGGTGCCAGCTCGTCGGCAGCGGCGCGCGGGCCGCTCACCAGCAGCACGAACTCGTCGCCGCCGGGGCGCGCGACCAACGCGCCCGCGGGCACCAGGCGCTGCAGCCGAGAAGCGAAGGCACGCAGCAGCTCGTCGCCGGCCTGATGGCCGAGCGCATCGTTGACCTCCTTGAAGCGATCGAGGTCCATGAACAGCACGCTGAACGGACTGCGCCGAGCGTCGACCAGGTGCGCCTCGATCCATTCGTACAACCCCGCGCGGTTCGCCAGTCCGGTCAGGCCGTCGTGGGTGGCGCGCTCCAACA
>DATKJN010000420.1:0-2776 GCA_035543655.1 Burkholderiaceae bacterium
CGCCGCAGGCGATGGTGATGAACAGGAAGGGGAACAAGCTGCCCGACCACACCGGCCCTCCGCCGTCGGCGAACTTCGTCAGCGCGGGCATCTGCAGGTCCGGCGCGACGATCACGATGCCGATCGCCAGCGCGATGATGGTGCCGATCTTCAGGAAGGTCGACAGGTAGTCGCGCGGCGCCAGCAGCAGCCACACCGGGATCGAAGCCGCGACGAAGCCGTAGGCGATCAGCATCCACGTCAGCGCCTTGCCATCGAAGGTGAACAGCGGTGCCCACTCTTTGCTCTCGTGCACCCACTGGCCGGCGACGATGGCCAGCATCAGCAGCACGAAGCCGATGACCGACACCTCGCCGATGCGGCCCGGCCGCAGGTGGCGCAGGTACACGCCCATGAACAACGCCACCGGAATCGTCGCCGCGACCGTGAAGGTGCCCCACGGTGAGTCGGCGAGCGCCTTGACCACGATCAGCGCCAGCACCGCGAGGATGATGATCATGATCATGAAGGTGCCGAACAGCGCGATCAGGCCGGGCACGGTGCCCATCTCCTGCTTCACCAGGTCGCCGAGCGAGCGGCCGTCGCGCCGAGTGGAAATGAACAGGATGATGAAGTCCTGCACCGCACCGGCGAACACCACGCCGGCGAGGATCCACAGCAGCCCGGGCAGGTAACCCATCTGTGCCGCCAGCACCGGACCCACCAACGGCCCGGCGCCGGCGATGGCCGCGAAGTGATGGCCGTACAGCACGTACTTGTTGGTCGGCACGTAGTCCAGGCCGTCGTTGTGCCGCCAGGCCGGCGTGCTGCGACTGGGGTCGAGCTCGAGTACGCGGGTGGCGATGAACAGGCTGTAGTAGCGATAGGCGATCAAGTAGACGCAGATCGCCGCCACCACGATCCACAACGCGCTCACCGCTTCGCCCCGGCCCAGTGCGATGGTGGCCAACGCGAATGCGCCGAACACCGCGATCGCGAGCCAGACCAGATGCCGTTTGACAAGGGCCATCGTTGCCTCCGAGTGCACGTGGGCGCCGACGCAGCACGGACCTGGACCACGCCCCGGCTGCGCACCAGTGTCTTGCAGCGTGGCCGCAGCGTCAATGCGCATGTTCGGCGACCGCTCTGCTATCTTGGCAGCGACGACGACACAGGAGACGACCATGCCTGCAGACGCCAAGCCCGTGCGCCACCAGCCGATGGAGGTGCGCCACATCGACGACATCGAGTGGGAGACGATTCGCTGGCCGGGCGAGACCGGCAAGATGCTGTTCCATCCGCGGCCCGAGCGGCCCACCGAACCCAACGCCGGCATCCTGCGCCTCGAGCCCGGCGCGCACCACCCGCTGCACAACCACGATTTCGCGCAGGTGTGGTACGTGCTCGAAGGCCGGTTCACCATCGGCGGCCGCGACTGCGGGCCGGGCACGATGATCTTCCATCCGGATCCGCACTTCGAGGACGAATTCAGGACCGACACCGGCGGACAAATCCTGATCGTGCAGTACCCCGGCCCCAGCACGGGCGGGCGCCCGATCTACGACGACCGCTTCAACCTCCAACAGCGCCGCGCGATCGCCGAGGAGCGCACCGACCTGTGATGCGCGTCGGCGCGGCGCCTAGTGCTTGTCGGCCACCACGTCCCACGGGCCGCGCGCGTCGATGAACATCACGCAGTCTTGTGCGCCTTCGCAACGCGCGGCGTGGCGGGCCTTGCCGGTGAATGCGAAGTACGAGCCCGGCGGCAACGCGGACTCCTTGCCGTCGGCGATCAGCACCAGCCGGCCCGACACCGTGGTGGCGAAGTGGTCCGGCGAGTGAAAGTGCAGCGGTGCGGCGAAGCCGGCGGCGTACTTGAGATAGAAGTGGCTCGCCCCGGCCTTCATGTCACCGCGCACCGCCGCGGTCTGCACGCCGGGGATGCCGGCATCGACCCAGCGCAGCTGCGCAGCCGGCACGAACGCGGCCTCGCCGCCGGGTTGCGCCATCGCGCCGATGGCCAGCGCCGTGCCGACGAGCACGCCGCACGAACGAAGAATGGACTTGGACATCGCCTCGACTCCTGAATGGATCGGCGCCGACCGTCGGCGCCTTGGGCGACCCGGTTGTAGTGCAGGTGCAGGCGCGGCGAAATACGCAGGCTTGCGTATCCGGCTGCGAATCGCCCGCGCTCAGGCTTCTGCCCAGTCGGTGCGGCGCTCGAATCCCGTGCTGCGCATCGCGTCGTCGATCACGCGGCGCTGTTCGGCTGTGGTGGCGTCCACGCTGACCACGGCGCCGCCCTTGCGCACGGTCTCTTCGAAGTGGCTGGCATCGTGCGGCGACGAGCCCCACTCGAAGATGCCCTGGAACAGGTCGTACAGGTTGCGCAGCATGCCGCCGCTGATCACCGTCTCGTCGGTCTGATCGAACAACGATTCGCTGCGCCCCAGATCCTTGGTGTGCACGGACACCGCCTCCGGCGGCAAACGCGCGGCCGCACGCTCGGCGGCGCGCTGCGCGTCGTCCAAGGTGTCGAATGCGAAGAGTGCATTGGCCATGCCGTGGCGCGGCAAGTCACGTTCCCATGGCCCCTTCAGGGGAACGCCATTTGCTGCCGTGTCAATCCGTGAGTCAACATCGCCAACCGTCGCGCCAGTGCAAGCAACGAGCCGCTCGGCCCGGCCATGCTTGGCTGGGGTTCTGCACCGATCAAGCTGCCGAAGGCGCGCGACGGCGGGCGAAACGGCGCGGAAACGGCGTTGCGTCGACCATGGCGGTGCATGCGCGAAGTCGG
>DATKJN010000421.1:0-8768 GCA_035543655.1 Burkholderiaceae bacterium
GGCCGAATTGGCTGAAATGGACGATGCCGACCGCCAGCTGTTCTTGGCCGAGATGGGGCAGGACGAGCCAGGCCTGAACCGGCTGATCCGAGCCGCGTTCAAGCTGCTGGGTCTGCAGACGTACTTCACGGCCGGCGAAAAGGAGGTCCGGGCCTGGACCATCCACGTTGGCGACACGGCGCCGCAGGCGGCCGGTGTGATCCACACCGACTTCGAGCGCGGCTTCATCCGCGCCCAGACCATTGCCTACGACGATTACATGGCCCAGGGCAGCGAGCAGGCCGCCAAAGAGGCCGGCAAGATGCGCTCGGAAGGCAAGGAGTACGTGGTGCGCGACGGCGACGTGCTCAACTTCCTATTCAATGTCTGAAGTTAGTGTGCGCACGCATATCTCCGTACACTCTATGGATGTGACATTGGCGTCTTAGCACTCTCGGAATCAGAGTGCTAATATTCGCGGAACCAACTTTGGGTGACGGTGTTCTGACGCACATGACTCAAGCCTCTACTTCTGCTGTTGCGCTGCGTGATCCGTGGGCCGTGGTGCCGTCGCTGGGCAACCTTGACGCGTACATCTCCGGCGTGAACCGGCTGCCGATGCTGTCGGCAGAAGACGAGTCGAACCTGGCGCGCCAATGGCGCGAGAAGGGCGACGTGCAAGCCGCCGGGCGGCTGGTGTTGTCGCACCTGCGTTTGGTCGTCTCCGTGTCGCGTCAGTATCTGGGGTACGGGCTGCCGCAGGGTGACCTGATCCAGGAAGGCAATGTCGGCCTGATGAATGCCGTGAAGCGCTTCGACCCCGAGCAGGGTGTGCGGCTGGTCAGCTACGCGCTGCACTGGATCAAGGCGGAGATTCACGAGTACATCCTGCGCAACTGGCGACTGGTGAAGGTGGCCACCACCAAGGCCCAGCGCAAGCTGTTCTTCAACCTGCGCTCGATGAAGCAAGGCCTGAAGAGTCAAGCCGTCGATGGCGACACGCACCGCAACACGCTCAGCCCCTCGGAAGTCCACCGAGTGGCGACTCAGCTGAACGTCAAGCCGGAAGAAGTGGTCGAGATGGAAACGCGCCTGTCGGGTGGCGACATGGCACTCGAGCCGCAGGGCGACGATTCCGAAGAGTCGTTTGCCCCGATCGCCTACTTGGCCGATGACAGCGGCGAGCCGACGCAGGTGCTGGAGTCACGCCGCCGCGACCGCCTGGTGGCGCAAGGCATCGGCAGCGCGCTCGACACGCTCGACCCACGCAGCCGGCGCATCGTCGAGCAGCGCTGGCTGGCGGTGAACGACGATTCGTCGGGCGGCATGACGCTGCACGAGCTGGCGTCCGAATACGGTGTCAGCGCCGAGCGCGTGCGCCAGATCGAGGTTGCTGCGCTCAAGAAGATGCGCAAGGCGCTCGAGGCCACGGCCTGAGGGCCTAGGGGCGTCAGGCGCCTTCGCGAGAGGGCGCCGTCAGGCGCTCTCTCGCAGCAGCGCGCGGATGTCGTCTTCCAGCGCCTTCGGACCGGCCCCATAGCGGCTGAACAGCCTGATGCGGCCTTGCGTGTCGAAGATGTAGGCACCGGCGGTGTGATCGACCGTATAGCTCGTTTCGGTCTTGCCGGGCACTTTGCCGAAAAACACCTTGAACTCGCGCGCCACCGCTTGCGTCTGCTCGGCACTTCCGCGCAGCCCGACGAAGCCGGCGTTGAAGTTGTCGACATAAGCCTTCAACACGGTGGCGGTGTCGCGCTCGGGGTCGACGGTGACGAACACGCCTTGCAGGCGCTCGGCATCGGGCCCCAAGGCACGGCGCACCTGTGACAGCTCGGCCATGGTGGTCGGGCACACGTCCGGGCATTGGGTGTAGCCGAAGAACACCACCACGACCTTGCCCTTGAACTCGCTCAGGTTGCGCGTCTTGCCACCGGCATCGGGCAGCTCGAGCTTGCGCGCGTACTCCGCGCCGGTGATGTCGATCGACTTGAACGACGCCTTCGGGCCACCGCTCGCAGCGCCCGACGCCCCTCTCTCCCCACAACCGACCGCGGCCAGCAGCATCGCCGCCGCACCGAGCACTCGCATTCGCATCCGCATGGCCATCATCCGATCCAAGGTGTGAGGTAGTGGTCCACCAGCAGTGCCGCGAACAGCAGCGACAGGTGCCAGATGGAAAACCGGAACGTCTTGCGCGCCAACGCGTCGCTGTAGCGGCGCCAGAGCCGCCATGCATGCAGCGTGAACTGTGCACCGAGCACCAGCGCCGCGGCCAAGTAGAACCATCCGCTCATGCCGTAGACGAACGGCAGCAGCGTGCCGGCAAACAACACCAGTGTGTACAAAAGGATGTGCAGGCGCGTGAACTCCGAGCCGTGCGTCACCGGCAGCATGGGCAGGCCGGCGCGCCGGTAGTCCTCGGTGCGGTACAGCGCGAGCGCCCAGAAGTGCGGCGGCGTCCACAAGAAGATGATCAGGCACAGCAACAGCGCTTCGGGCCCGACGTCGTTGCGCATCGCGGCCCATCCGAGCACGGGCGGCATCGCGCCCGACGCGCCGCCGATCACGATGTTCTGCGGCGTCAGCGGCTTGAGGATCACGGTGTAGACCACGGCGTAGCCGACGAACGTGGCCAACGTGAGCCCCATCGTCAGCGGGTTCACCGCCACGTAAAGCAGCAGCGAGCCGGCCGTGCCGAGCAGCAGCGAGAACACCAGCGCCTGGGTCTCGCTCAACTCGCCGCGTGCCGTGGGCCGCCACGCGGTGCGTTGCATCTTGCGATCGATCTGTTGCTCCACCAGACAGTTGAACGCGGCCGCTGCGCTGGCCACGAGCCAGATGCCGAGGGTCGCCGGCAACGCCACGCGCCAATCGGGCACGCCGGGCACCGCCAGCAGCATGCCGATCACGGCGCAGAACACGATCAGCTGCACCACTCGCGGCTTGGTCAGCGCCATGTACTGCGAGCCGCGCGAGCTGCGCCGTGGGGTCGCGGCAGCGCTGGGGGCAGGTGCGGTGGTGGCCATCGCGTTGCCTAAGCGTGGTGGCGCCGCAGCGCGCCCTCGATGACTGCCGTTGCGGCAGCACGCCGCGGTCGGGCGCGCATGACCAGCACCACCAGCAGCGCAACGAAACACGCAGCACCGGTGGTGTGCAGCAGGGCCGCCAACATCGGCCAATCGAGCAGCACGTTGCTCAGGCCGCTGAGCAGTTGCAGCATCAGCAATCCCACGAGCATCGCCGCCGCTCGGCGCGCGACCTCACCGCGATCGCGCCACAGGCGCCAGGCGAGCGCGAGCACAGCCACCACCACGACTGCAGCAAACAGGCGATGCACGATCTGGATCGCGACCAGTGCCTCGAAGCTCACGTACCCTTCGCTGCCCGCGCGTCCCAGCTGGCGCAGCAGCGTAAAGCCCACCGCGTAGTCCGCAGGCGGCCACCATTCGCCGTTGCACTGTGGGAACCCGCGACAGGCCAGCACCGCATAGTTGCTGCTGACCCAGCCGCCGAGTGCGATCTGCGCCGCCACCAGCGCCAACACCCAGGCCGCGCCGCGCGCGGCCGCCAGGCGCGGTGCCTGCCGCAACGCCTCCAGTTGCGCCATCAACAGCCCGAGCAACACCATGCCACCCAGCAGGTGAGCCGTCACCACGGCGGGATACAGCTTGAGCGTGACCGTGTACTTGCCGAACAGGCCCTGAACCAGCACCCACGCCAGCGCCGCCCAGGCGAACGCGCTCGCCGGGCCCGAGGCTCGCGCGCGCCCCAGCACCACGGCAAGCGCCAGGATCAATGCACCGACCGTCATGGCGAGGTAGCGGTGGATCATCTCGATCCAGGCCTTGGTGACGGTGACCGGACCCGCTGGCTGTGCACGCTCGGCGGCATCGATGTGCGCCGATGCGCCCCATGGGCTTGCAGCCCCATAACAGCCCGGCCAATCGGGACAGCCGAGGCCCGAGTCTGTCAGCCGCGTGAAGGCGCCGAACACGATCAGATCGGCGGTGAGAAACGCGGCCAGCGCGGCCAGCGCGATGCGACGATCGCCGTGCCCGGCGCGCCGTTGCCGCCACCACCACACGGCCAGCACGCCGGCGGCCGACACAGACGCCACCGCCAGCAGCTCGACCGCGGGCGCGAAGTCGACGGTGGGCACTGCTTGCATCTCAACGGCGCACGGCCACCCGAAGCCACTGGGCGCCCGCGCGCGGGGCGGCCAAGTGCGAACACGAGCGTGAGGTCATCACCCTATCGTCCCGGCGTGTCCCAAGAAGCCGATGCACGCAGCAAGCGGTCGAGGTCGCGCTTGGCCTTGGCCGGATCGGGCGCCGCGGGCATGCGCATCATCCACTCGCCCATGGGATCGACCAAATACAGGTGGTCGTCGAGCTGCTGACCGCGGGCCGGCTTGAGCCAGGCTTGCACGTCGGCGCGCGGCACGCGCAGCACCTGCACCGGCACCCCGCCGGTCACGGCATGCAGCAGTGCCGGCGACAGCGGCGCGTCGTCGGTCACGAGCCACACCTTGTCGAGGCGCTCGCGCTCGCGGCCCAGCATTTCGCGCAACTGGCGCTGCAGGAACAGCCGCTGCTCGCACGCTGCGTCACAAGACGATGGGCCCACCGCAACCAGCAGCCACTGCCCCTTGAGTGAACGCAGCGGCACACGGCCACCGTGCAGATCGCTGCCGGCCACATCGGGCAGGCCGATGCTGGGCTGGATCAGGTCGCCATAGGCCGCCTCGCCAGCAGCGGGCCGCAGCACATACACGGTGAGGTAGCTGGCGATCACCGGCGCGGCGCACACCAGCAGGATCAACGCCATCTGCAGCCGGCCCGACCAGGTGCGGCGCGTGCGCTCGTCCACCACCGCAAGCGGCAGCGAATGCACGGTCATCGCCAGGGGTTCAGCTTCTTTGTCCACGTCGAGGTCGAATCAGGCGGTACCACACAGCGAGCCCGGCGATCAGCGCGCTGATCGCGAACCATTGCAGCGCATAACCGTGGTGCTTCCACACGTCTTGCGACGGCACCGGCCATTTGCGTACCAGAGCGTCGCGCGCATCGGGGCCGTCGAGTTGCAGCAGCGACAGCGGCCGCAATGCCACACCCGCCTCGTGCGCCAACTGCGCCGCATCGAGATTTTGCCGTATCGGCCCCGCCTCCGCCGCGGCGAGTTCCAGACGGTGCGACGGCCAAGGGGCAATGCGCCCTTCGACGCGCACCTCACCCAATGGCGTGTCCAACGCGGGCAGGCGCGCCCGGTCCTGCGCGTCGCGCGGCGCCCAGCCGCGCTGCACGAGCAACGCGTCGCCGGTGGCCAGCAGCAGCGGGGTCGTGATGACAAAACCTGCGCGCCCATGCAGCGGACGGTTGTCCAGCGCCACGGTGTGCGCCAGCCAGCGGCCGCTGAGCGAAATCCGCCGATGCAGTTGTGCCTCCAATGCCGCAGGCTCGCGCGCCAGCTGGTCGCCCGCCAGAGGCGGCATCTGCGCGCGCTCGTTCACGCTCTGTTCGAGGTGCGTCTTCTGCGCCGCACGGTCGAGTTGCCAGACACCCAGGCGGGCGGTGGCCGCCACGGCCACCAACACGCCCAGCCACACCAGTGCTTCGGAGGGTCGCAGGGTCACCGAGCAGCACCCGGACCCGCAGCGCGATAAGCTGGCCGCGTGAAGATCGTGATCGTGCTCGTGCTGATCGCCATCGTGGCGGTGTTGGCCAGCGCCGGCGTGATGATGCTGCGCAAGCCGCGCGACGGGCGCACCAACGACGCCCGCATGGCGCGTGCGCTGATGTGGCGCGTGCTGCTGTCGATCGGGCTGTTTGTATTCATCATGCTGGCGTGGGCGATGGGCTGGATCCAGCCGAGCTCGCTGCCATTGTCCCGCTAGCACCCTGCGCACAAACGACAAGGCGCCGCTCCAAGCAGCGGCGCCTTGCGGGGTGCGGCGCGCAGCCGCAGGAGTCAGAGCCAGTACACCAAGAAGTACAGGCCCAGCCACACCACGTCGACGAAGTGCCAGTACCACGCGGCGCCCTCGAAGCCGAAGTGGCGCTGCGGTGTGAAATGGCCCTTCATCAGGCGCAGCGTGATGAAGGTGAGCATCAGCATGCCGACGAACACGTGGAAGCCGTGGAAGCCGGTCAGCATGAAGAAGGTCGACCCGTAGATGCCGGAGTTGAGCTTCAGGTTCAGGTCGGTGTAGGCGTGGATGTATTCGTAGGCCTGGAAGGCGATGAAGGTGATGCCCAGCAGCACGGTGATCCACATCCAGAGGATCGTCTTGCTGCGCTGGTTGGCGATCAGCGCGTGGTGCGCGATCGTCAACGTGCCGCCCGAGGTGAGCAGGATCGCCGTGTTCAGCGTGGGGATCGGCCAGGGGCCCATCACCGCAAACGGCTCGACCGTGCCGGCCGGCGAGGCCGTGTGACCCGGTGCCACGCTCGGCCACACCGCTTTGAAGTCGGGCCACAGCAGTTGATGGTCGATGTCACCCAGCATCGGCAGCGAATACGCCCGCGCCCAGTACAGCGCGCCGAAGAACGCACCGAAGAACATCACCTCCGAGAAGATGAACCAGCTCATGCTCCAGCGAAACGACACGTCGACGCGGTCGGAGTACATGCCGCCCTCGCTCTCGCCGATGGCGTCGCGGAACCAGACGAACAGCGTGGTCAGCCAGATCACGATGCCGGCCAGCACCAGCCACTTCGCCCAGCTGGCGCCGTTGACCCACTGGCCTGCGCCGAGGATCACCAGGCCGAGCCCGAGTGCAGTCACCGCCGGATGGCGCGACGGCGCCGGCACAAAGTAGTACGGCGTGGTTCCGTGGGGTGTCGCTGCTGACATGCGCTGGCTTCCTCGAGTGTTTCGAATGGGTTGTGTCTTGTGTCGTTCGGTCAGGTGGCCACGCCGCTGCTGATGACCCAGCGCACCACCAGCACGAGCAGCAGCACGAACAGCGCCGCGCCGATGATGCCGGCGATCACCACGTGAATCGGATTGAGCTGGTCGACGTCCTTGGCGTAGTCCGCGCGACGGCGGATGCCGAAGAACGACCATGCCACGGCCTTGGCCGTGCGCAGCCACGAGCCCTTGCGGGCCGTGACCGGAGCGTCGTCGGATGGCAGGTGCTCGGCCATCATGACCGCTCCGCCTCCGCCCCGGTCGTCCGCACCTGCTTGCCAGCGGGCGGCATCGGCACCTTGCCGCCGACCTCGAAGAAGGTATAGGACAAGGTGATCGTCGTCACATCTTTCGGCAGCTTGGCGTCGACGTAGAACACCACCGGCCACTGGCGGCTCTCGCCCGGCTGCAAGGTGTATTCGTTGAAGCAGAAGCACTCCAACTTGTTGAAGTGCGCCGCCGAGTTCATCGGTGCGAAGCTGGCGATGGCCTGCGCCGCCATCGTTCGGTTCTGCACGTTGCGAAACTCGTACATCACGGTCGCCACTTCGCCCGGGTGCACCTGCACCGAACGTTGCGCGGGCTTGAAGTCCCACGGTCCGCGCGCGTTGGCGTCGAACTCGATGGTCACCGTGCGCGTCTTGTCGACCTGCGTGTTGGCCGGCACCTGCTTGGACACCGGGCCGCCGCGCTCCGAGACCGACAGCACGTTGATGCCCAACGCGTTGCAGATGGCCTTGTACAGCGGCACCAGCGCGTAGCCGAAGCCGAACATCAGGCCGGCGACCACCGCGAGCTTGCCCATCATGCGCAGGTTGTCACCGCGCAGCAGCGTGCTGATCGAGCGGGGCGCGTGCGGGTCCATGCCGGATCAGTGCGAGAACAGCCAGATCTTGGCCACGAAGCCGAGTGCGAACACGACGGCGGCAGACGCGAGGATCCACGCCAGCCGCGCGTTGGACTTGCGCTGTTCGGTGTTCAGCTCGTGGCCTGTTGCCATGGCTTGCAATCGGTCAACCGATCACCTTCGTGGCGCTGGCGTCGAGCTTGGGGGGTATCTCGAAGGTGTGCCACGGCGCCGGCGACGGGATCTCCCACTCGAGGCCTTCGGCCGATTCCCACGGGCGCTGCGGCGCCGGCTCGCCCTTGCCGCGCATCATCGGCAGCGCGACCGCGAAGAAAAAGTACACCTGCATCAGGCCGAAGCCGAACGCGCCGATCGACACGACGGCGTTGAAATCGGTGAACTGCAACGGGTAGTCGGCATAACGGCGCGGCATGCCCGCCAGGCCGAGGAAGTGCATCGGGAAGAAGGTGAGGTTGAAGAAGATCAACGACAGCCAGAAGTGGATCTTGCCTCGCGTCTCGTTGTACATCACGCCGGTCCACTTGGGACCCCAGTAGTAGATGCCGCCGAAGATCGCGTACAGCGATCCTGCCACCAGCACGTAGTGGAAGTGCGCCACCACGTAGTAGGTGTCCTGCAGCTGCTGGTCGATCGGCGCCATCGCGAGGATCAGCCCGGTGAAGCCGCCCATCGTGAACACGAACAGGAAACCCACCGCCCACAGCATCGGCGTCTCGAAGGTCATCGAGCCGCGCCACATGGTGGCGATCCAGTTGAAGATCTTCACGCCGGTGGGCACTGCGATCAGCATGGTGGCGTACATGAAGAACAGCTGCCCGGTCACCGGCATGCCGGTGGTGTACATGTGATGCGCCCACACGATGAACGACAGGATGGCGATCGACGCCGTGGCGTACACCATCGACGTGTAGCCGAACAGGCGCTTGCGCGAGAAGGTCGGGATGATGGCGCTGACGATGCCGAACGCCGGCAAGATCATGATGTAGACCTCGGGGTGCCCGAAGAACCAGAA
>DATKJN010000422.1:0-2566 GCA_035543655.1 Burkholderiaceae bacterium
CGAACCCGCGTCTCCGCGTTCGGCCAGCCAGCAGCCGCTCATCCATGCGAGCCCGTCGATCGGTGCCGCTGCGAGCGGCGCCGCCAACGCGAGCAGGGTGCATGCGAGAAGCCGCTTCATGCGCCGATGATACGGGTGCGGCCCCCAACGCGCCCAGCGGGAACGGGTACAGTGACAGCGCGTCGATCCCTTTGCGCGCCATGGAACGCAGCGGCCTCACCGACACCTTCGCCCGCGATCACTTGCCGCCCACCGAACAGTGGCCGGAGTTTCTGTTCGAGCTGCCCGAGTTGCAGTTCGCGCCGCGCCTCAATTGCGCCGCCGAGCTGCTCGACCGCGCGATCGAGCGCGGTTGGGGCGAGCGGATCTGCGTGCTGGGCGAGGGCGTGAGCTGGACCTACGCGCAACTGCTCGCACAGGCCAATCGCATCGCGCGTGTGCTGGTCGAAGACATGGGGCTGGTGAGCGGCAACCGCGTGCTGCTGCGCGGTGCCAACTCGCCGATGTTGGCGGCGTGCTGGTTCGGCGTCGTGAAGGCCGGTGGCATCGCGGTCGGCACGATGCCGCTGCTGCGCGCACGCGAGCTGACCGCCATCGTGCACAAGGCCCGCGTCAGCCACGCGTTGTGCGATGCGCGCCTCGCGGCGGAGCTGGACAGCGCGCGCGCCGATTGCCCCACTCTGCAGCGGGTGCTGCACTTTCACGATGCCACGGCAGACGGCCTCGAGTCGCGCGCCGCCGCCAAGGCGCCGGGCTTCGAAGCGGTGGACACCGCGCTCGATGACGTGTGCCTGATCGCGTTCACCTCGGGCACCACCGGACAGCCGAAAGGCACGATGCACTTCCATCGCGACGTGATGGCATCGTGCCTGTGCTGGCCGCCGCATGTGCTGCGCGCGACCGCCGACGACCGTTTCATCGGCAGTCCGCCGCTGGCGTTCACGTTCGGCCTGGGCGGCTTGCTGCTGTTCCCGATGTCGATCGGCGCCAGCACGGTGCTGCTGGAGAAGGCCACGCCCGACGTGCTGTTGGCGGCGATCGCGAAATGGCGCGCCAGCGTGTGCTTCACGGCGCCCACGTCGTACCGTGCAATGGCGGCGCAGGTGAAGGCGCACGATGTGTCGAGCCTGCGCAAGTGCGTGTCGGCGGGCGAAGCCCTGCCGGCGGCCACGCGCACACTGTGGCACGAGGCCACCGGCCTGCAGATGATCGACGGCATCGGTTCGACCGAACTGCTGCACATCTTCATCTCGGCCACCGAAGCGCAGGCGCGCGGCGGCGCCACCGGCGTGCCTGTGCCGGGCTACCGCGCGTGCCTGCTCGACGAGCAAGGGCGCGAAGTGCCGCGCGGCGGGGTCGGACGGCTGGCGGTGAAGGGTCCGACCGGGTGCCGCTATCTCGCCGACGAGCGCCAGACGCACTACGTGCAAAACGGCTGGAACCTGACCGGCGACGCATACCGCCTCGGCGAGGATGGCCAGTTCGAATACCAGGCGCGCACCGACGACATGATCATCAGCGGCGGCTACAACATCGCCGGCCCCGAGGTCGAGGCTGCGTTGCTGCTGCATCCCGCGGTGGCCGAGTGCGCGGTGATCGGCGCCAGCGACGAGCAACGCGGCATGATCGTGAAGGCCTTCGTGATCCTGAAGCCTGGTCACTCCGGTGACGACGCACTGGTGAAAACGCTGCAGGATTTCGTCAAGCAGACCATCGCGCCCTACAAGTATCCGCGTGCGATCGAGTTTCGCAGCGAGCTGCCGCGCACCGAGACCGGCAAGCTGCAGCGGTTTCGCCTGCGCCAGGGCTGACGCGCCGCTCAGTGGCCGGTGAGCAATCGCGCGGCCAGGCGCAACGGCAGGCCGGCGGCACGGATCTTGTCGGCCGCGAGGGCGTGGTCGTAGGGCACGCGGTGGTAGGTGATGCTGCAGTCGGCATCGTCGAACACCGCATAAGCCGCGGCCGGGTTGCCGTCGCGCGGCTGGCCGGTCGAGCCGGGGATCACCAGCCACTGGCGGTCGTTGCGCAACTTGATTGGCAGGCCCGGCTTCGGCACGAACTCGCCGGCACGCCCGGTCTGTCCGGCGTGGAACAGGCGCTGCTCGTGAATGTGGCCACAGAACGTGTAGCGGCACGACGTGGCGAGCATGCTGCGCAAGGCGAGGTTGGCGTTCAACACGTATTCCCACTGCTCGGGCGCGAACGCGTTGGCATGCACGAACAGGCGGTTGTCGCGTTCGTCGTGCATCGGCAGCGTGCGCAGGAACTCGAGTTGCCCCTCGTCGAGTTGCGCCCGCGTCCAGTCGATCACCGCCCGCGCCTCGATGCGCATCAGCGGGTTGGCGCCGAGCACGGTGGCGAGGTCGTGGTTGCCTTGCACTGCAACCGCGCCCTGCGACGCATGCTCGCGCACCAGGTCCACCACCCACGCCGGGTCGGCGCCGTAACCGACGAAGTCGCCGAGGAATGCATAGGCCTGCACCTCTTGCGTTTGCGCATGCGCCAGCACCGCCTCGACCGCCTCGCGGTTGGCGTGCAGATCGGTGACCAGCGCAGTCTTCACGTC
>DATKJN010000423.1:0-3296 GCA_035543655.1 Burkholderiaceae bacterium
GCGCTGGCGCAGTACCTGCTGGCCTCGGCCGACGGCGCGCTGCTCGACGAGACGCTGCCGTTCTTCGATCCGCGCGGCGACAGCCATGCGCAGCAGGGCAGTGTGCTGGCGCACGTGGAGCGTGCGCTCGCGCTGATCGAGCGGCGGGTGATTGCCGGCACGCGCCTGGCCGCGTACGGCCACGGCGACTGGAACGATTCGCTGCAGCCGGCCGATCCTGCGCTGGCCGAGCAACTGTGCAGTGCCTGGACCGTCACGCTGCACCACCAGATGGTCGACACGCTGGCACAGGCGTTGCGCCACGTCGGCCGGGGCGCACTCGCCGACCAGCTCGGCGCATCGCTGGCCGCCATACGCGATGGCTTCCAGCGCCTGCTGGTGCATGACGGCGTGGTGGCCGGCTATGCACGCTTCGACGCCGACGGCAGCGTGGCGCACTGGCTGCACCCGAACGACCGCGAAACCGGCGTGCAGTACAGCGTGCTGCCGATGATCCACGGCATCCTGTCGAATCTGTTCACGCGCGAACAAGCGCTGCGACACGTGCACCTGATCCGGCAGCACCTGCTGGCCGCCGACGGGGTGCGCCTGTTCGACCGCCCGCTGCCGTACCGCGGCGGCCTGCAGCGCAACTTTCAGCGCGCGGAGACCAGCACCTTCTTCGGCCGCGAGATCGGCCTCATGTACATGCACGCGCATCTGCGCTGGGCGGAGGCGCTGGCGCACCTCGGCGACGGCGAAGCCGCGTTTCATGCGTTGCGTGTGGCCAACCCGATCGGCCTGCGCGACACGGTGCCGAATGCGCGCCTGCGCCAGGCCAACTGCTACACCTCGAGCTCCGATGCGGCGTTCGCCGACCGCTACGACGCGACCGAACGCTATGACGCCGTGCGCACCGGCGCGGTCGACGTCGAGGGCGGCTGGCGCGTGTACTCCAGCGGTGCGGGCATCTTCGTGCGGCTGGTGCGCGAGCGGCTGCTGGGCTTGCGGCTGCGCCACGACGCGCTCGGCATCGACCCGGTGTTGCCGCGTGCGCTCGACGGCCTGCACGTGCGCGCGGCACTGCACGGGCGCCGCGTGGCGCTGCGCTACCGCGTCGGTCCGCGCGGCCATGGACCGGTGGCGGTCCGCTGCAACGGGCGTGCGCTGGCGCTCGATCGCGAAGCTCACCCGTACCGCACCGGTGGCGTCGTGGTGCCGCTGCACGCACTGCGCGACGGCGACAACGAACTTGAGATCGAACTCGGCTAGGTCCTCACGACGGTTGGTAGCTCGGCGCAGGCCGCGTGACAGAATGGGTCGTGGGCCTGTCGGCTAGACTGGCTACGGGTGTTGCGCACGTCTGCGCAGCAGGTTCACGCGAAGGTCGGGCCGCCTCGCGGCACGAGCACGAGATGAACCGATGCGCCCGCAACCCATCGAGCTGATTGCCGCCTGCCTGTTCGCGGCCGCTCTCATCCACACCTTTGCCGCCAAGCCGGTCGAGCGACTGGCCCATCGCTTCCCACGGCACGCCGGCGTGTTTCACCTGCTCGGTGAAGTCGAGGTGATCTTCGGCTTCTGGGCCATCGTGCTGGTCATCGCGCTCGCGATGGCCGCGAGCCCCGCCGAGGCACTCGGCTATGCCGAGTCGCGCGACTACGGCGAACCGTTGTTCGTGTTCGTGGTGATGGTCATCGCCGGCTCGCGGCCCGTGCTGGCGCTGGTGTGGCAGATCGTGCAGGCCATGTCGCGGGCGTTGCCGCTGCCGAATGCGCTGGCCTACACGTGGCTGGGCCTGGCCATCGTGCCGTTGATGGGATCGCTGGTCACCGAGCCGGCCGCGATGACGATCGCCGCATTGATGCTCGCACCGCTGGTGTTCAAAGCCGACGTGCCCGAGCCGGCGAAATACCTGGCGCTCGGCACGCTGTTCGTCAACGTGTCGATCGGCGGCACGCTCACGTCGTACGCCGCGCCGCCGGTGCTGATGGTGGCCGCGACGTGGCAATGGGACAGCGCCCACATGCTGGCGCAGTTCGGCTGGAAGGCGGCGATCGCCGTGCTCGTCAACGCGACCATCGCCACGGCGGCGTTGCGCAAGCACTTGCTGGCGGCGGACGCGATGCCGGCACGACCCGCCGACCCCGTGCCATGGCCGGTGACGCTGGTCCATCTGGCCTTGTTGGCCGGTGTGATCGTGTTCGCACACCATCCGGTGGCGTTTTTCGGTTTGTTCCTGCTGTTCCTCGGCTTCGCGCAGGCCTACGAGCGCCACCAGAACCCGTTGCTGATCAAGGAGGCACTGCTGGTCGGCTTCTTTCTCGCGGGTTTGGTGCTGCTGGGCGGCTTGCAACGCTGGTGGCTGCAACCGGTCATCTCGCAACTGGAGCCGCTTGCGCTCTTCTTCGGTGCGCTCGGGCTGACGGCTTTCACCGACAACGCGGCACTCACGTACCTCGGCTCGCTCGTGACGGGGATGAGCGAGTCCGCCAAATACATGCTGATGGCCGGCGCGCTGGCGGGCGGCGGCCTCACCGTGATCGCCAATGCGCCGAACCCCGCCGGTTTCGCGCTGCTCAGGCGGGGTTTCTCCGACGAGTCGATCGGTGCGGCCGGGCTGTTCGCCGGTGCCCTGGTGCCGACGGTCGTCGCGGCCGTCGCCTTCCTGCTGTAGTGCGCGCGAGCGGGGCGTGCTCGCGTGAGCGCGCCGCTAGCGCAGGGTCCGGTTGAACAGCGCCAGCGCGCGGCCCCAGGCCTGCTGTGCGGCGGCGGCGTCGAAGCGCGGCGTGGTGTCGTTGTTGAAGCCGTGCTGCGTGCCGGGGTACTTGAAGGCCTCGTATTTGACGCCCGCGCCTTTCAACGCGGTTTCGTAGGCCGGCCAGGCGGCGTTGATGCGCTCGTCGTTGTCGGCAAACGCCAGCAACAGCTCTGCCTTGATGCGGCCGACCTGGTCGGCCGGGGCGGGCGCACCGTAGAACGGCGCGCCGGCGAGCAACTCGGGCACGCGCGTGGCCAGCAGATTGACCATGCCGCCGCCATAACAAAAGCCGATCGAGCCGAGCTTGCCGCTGCCGCCGGCGATGGCGCGGGCGTAGGCCGCTGCGGCGACGAAGTCTTCGCGCGTCTTCGACTGGTCGAGCTTGGCGAACAGTTCGCGCGCCTTGTCTTCGTCACCCGGATAGCCACCGAGCGGAAACAGCGCGTCGGGTGCGACGGCGATGAAGTTGTCCAGCGCCAGACGGCGCGTGACGTCTTCGATGTGGGGGTTCAGCCCGCGGTTCTCGTGCACCACCAGCAGCACCGGCAACGCGCCC
>DATKJN010000424.1:0-10499 GCA_035543655.1 Burkholderiaceae bacterium
GTTGCGCCCGCGCAGCCACACCGCCTGGCCAGCGCGCACCTGGAGATTCACTCCCTTGAACAGCAAGCGGTTGCCACGCCGGCACGCCAGGTCGATGCAGGCCAGCGTGTCGAGCGCGGCGTCGACGGTGCGGGCGGCGCTTGCCGCGGCGTCTTTCGGCACGGCGGTGGGCAAGGTGGCGAAGTCGCGTGTCGTTTTCGGTGTGCACCGGGCGGATGGGCCACGGGCGGGAGATTGTAGGAGAGCGCTGCGGCCGCCTTCATCGCCCGTGGGTGCGGGCCGGCAGCCTGTCACACCATCGGTGGATGGTGGCTGCCGAAGGCACCGATCAGATCGAGCGTGCTGCGCCGTCCGATCGCTGCGCCGTGGTCCTGCAGCCAGCTGAGCGCGCGCGCACGGCCGGCATCGTGCAGCCGCTGCAGCAACGCGCTGTGTGCGATCAGCTTGCTGCTGGAAGGCAGCGTCGCCAGGTGCTCGCCGCCGTCGATCAAGTGCCAATGCGCGCGTTTGAGCCGGCGCTCGAAGGTGCCGGGCCACCAGGCGTGCTGCGCCAGCTCGGTGGCTTCGGCCACCAGGCGCATCTCGCCGAGAAAGGTGGCGTTGAAGGCGATTTCCATCGTGCGTTCGCGGATGGAGTCGGCACTGCTCGGCGTGTCGCCCAGGCGCCATGGGCTCAACATCACCACCATCACGTCGAGCGTGCCGGGCGTGCGCAGCAGCGGCATCACCGGCGGGTTGGCGCTGAAGCCGCCATCCCAGTACGGCTCGCCATCGATCTCGACCGCATGGTGCAGTGACGGCAGGCAGGCCGATGCCAACGCCGCGTCGAGCGACAGCTCGCGGTTGCCGAACACGCGCAGGCGGCCGCTGTTGGCATGCGTGGCCGCGATGTGCAACGCGATGCGCGTTTGACTGCGCAGGCGCTCGAAGTCCACGCTGCGCGCGAGCAGGTCGCGCAACGGGTTCATGCGCATCGGATTGGCCTGCGCCGGCGACATCGACTGTGCCCAGCGCAGCATCCATTGCGCGGGCGCCGACAGCTGTGAGCCGTCGCCGGTGACCAAGCCCCACGCGTCCCAGGGCACTGAATGCCCGAGTGCATTCCAGAACTTGGCCAGCGTGGCGCGTGCGCCCTCGGTACCTCCCTCGAGCAGGCCGTGTACCAGCAACAGCGCGTTCATCGCGCCGGCACTGGCGCCGCTCACCGCGACGATCGGGTTGGCGCGTTGCTCCAGCAGCGCATCGAGCACGCCCCAGGTGAATGCGCCGTGCGCGCCACCGCCTTGCAGGGCGAGCCCCATCGGTGCGCGTTGTGTGCGTGGGCGGATGAACATCGGGCCGATGAGCGGATCAGTCCGCTTCGATGCGATCGGTCATCGGGTGCAGCGTTCGCCGGCCATCGCGACCAGACGGCCATCGGCGCGCTCGATCCATGCGCGGGCAAGCAGGCGTTCGGGCTTGGCCGTCTCGGGCCAGCGCATCGCCTGCAGCACGCGCCACGCCTTTCCGCTACCGAATTCGTGTGGGCGAAACGGCCCCGCCACGGTGCGCACGAGTTGCCTCGGCACCGCTGTGCCGTCGGTTCCCGCGGGCACCGACTCCACCAGCGCAACCCAAACGCCGCTGTCCACCGGCGCGCGGCCACGGCCGTCGACCTGCACGCCGAAATAGCCGTTGAACGCAGGGCCGGAGGCCACGGCCAGTTTCGCCTCGCTCGTCGTGCGCGCGGACGTGCGGTGGACGGTGGTGCGCGCGTCGTCGACATCGGTGTTCAGCACGCGGCGCGCACGAGCCGCCGCCTCGTCGGGTGCGGCCGGCGACAGGGGCGCCTGGTCACCGCGGGCGCTGGGCACGATCCAATCGAGCAGCCACGCATCGGGTCGCGCCACGGGGGTTGCCACATCGGTCCAGCACGCACTGCACTCGGCGCTGATGAAGCGCTCGAACACGGCTGCCTGCGCAAGCGCGCAAGGCGCGGCTGCGGGCACAACTTGCGCGCGCGCCGTGCCGGCGATGGCCGTGAACACAGCGACTCCTAGAATGAATGCATGCATGAGGCCGATTCTGTAAGCAATTCGCTTGCCCAGGCGCGCACTGCGGCATCGTCACCGTTGCTTGCGAATCTGAACCCCGAACAACTCGCCGCGGTCACGCTGCCGCCCGAGCCCGCGTTGATTCTCGCCGGCGCAGGCTCGGGCAAGACGCGCGTGCTGACCACGCGCATCGCCTGGCTGCTCGCCACGGGGCAGACCTCGCCGGGTGGCGTGCTCGCGGTCACTTTCACCAACAAGGCCGCCAAGGAGATGCTGACGCGGCTGTCGGCGATGCTGCCGATCAACGTGCGTGGCATGTGGATCGGCACCTTCCACGGCTTGTGCAACCGCTTCCTGCGCGCGCATTGGAAGCTGGCGGCGTTGCCGCAGTCGTTCCAGATCCTCGACAGCGGCGACCAGCAATCGGCGGTCAAGCGCGTGATCAAGGCCATGAACCTCGACGAAGAGCGCTTTGTGCCGCGCCAGGTGAGCTGGTTCATCGCCGCAAGCAAGGAAGACGGGCTGCGCCCACGCGACGTGGCCGCCACCGACCCGCAGACGCGCAAGATGATCGAGATCTACCAGGCCTACGAAGACCAGTGCCAGCGTGAAGGCGTGGTCGACTTCGCCGAGTTGATGCTGCGCAGCTACGAGCTGCTGCGCGACCACGCTCCGCTGCGCGAACACTACCAGCGGCGTTTCCAGCACGTGCTGGTCGACGAGTTCCAGGACACCAACCGTTTGCAGTACTTGTGGCTGCAGATGTTCGCACCCCCAGCGGGCGCGGGGCTCGTCGATGCGCGCGGCGCTCGGGCGCAGGGCGTGTTCGCGGTGGGCGACGACGATCAAAGCATCTACGCGTTCCGCGGCGCGAAGGCCGGCAACATGGCGCAGTTCGAGCGCGAGTATGGCGTGCGCGAGGTGATCAAGCTGGAGCGCAACTACCGGTCGTTCGGCAACATTCTCGATGCGGCGAACGCGCTGATCGCACACAACGCCAAGCGCCTGGGCAAGAACCTGCGCACCGAGGCCGGCCCCGGCGAGCCGGTGCGCGTG
This sequence comes from Burkholderiaceae bacterium, assembly GCA_035543655.1. Taxonomy (GTDB): domain Bacteria; phylum Pseudomonadota; class Gammaproteobacteria; order Burkholderiales; family Burkholderiaceae_C; genus JAEUPI01. Next base: position 3,090 of record DATKJN010000424.1, read on the forward strand.
GTGGAGTCCAACAGCGACTATGCCGAAGCGCAGTGGCTGCTCGAGGAACTGCAGCAGCTGCACCGTGCCGGCACACCGCGCAACGAGCTGGCGCTGCTTTACCGCAGCAACGCACAGAGCCGCGTGCTGGAGAGTGCGTTGTTCAACGCCGGCGTGCCGTATCGCGTGTACGGCGGCCTGCGCTTCTTCGAGCGCGCCGAGGTCAAGCACGCGCTGGCCTACCTGCGGCTGATCGAGAACCCGAACGACGACACTTCCTACTTGCGAGTGGTGAACTTCCCGACGCGCGGCATCGGCGCGCGCTCGATCGAACAACTTCAGGATGCAGCCCGTGTCAGCGGGCGCAGCCTGTACCAGAGCGCCGGCGCGCTCACTGGCAAGTCGGGCGGCAACCTGCGTGGATTCAATGCGTTGCTCGATGCCATGCGCGACGCCACGCGCGGCTCGACGCTGCGCCTGATCATCGAGCACGTGCTCGAAACCACCGGCCTGATCGACTTCTACCGCACCGAGAAAGAGGGCGCGGATCGCATCGAGAATCTGCAGGAGCTGGTCAACGCCGCCGAGGCCTTCGTCACGCAGGAGGGGTTCGGCAAGGACGCGGTGGCACTGCCGGTCGACGAAACCGCGGGCGCCATCGCGCAGGGCACGCCGACCGCGGTGGCCGCGGTCGACGTGACGCCCGATGCCGAGACCGGCGAGATCGTGTCGCCGCTGGCCGCGTTTCTCACGCATGCCGCGCTGGAGGCCGGCGACAACCAGGCGCAGGCGGGGCAGGACGCGGTGCAGCTGATGACGGTGCACAGTGCCAAGGGGCTGGAGTTCGACTGCGTGTTCATCACCGGGCTCGAAGAAGGCCTGTTCCCGCACGAAAACTCGCTGTCCGATGTCGATGGACTGGAGGAAGAGCGCCGGCTGATGTACGTGGCGATCACGCGCGCGCGCAAGCGCTTGTACCTCACGTTCAGCCAGACGCGCATGTTGCACGGCCAGACGCGCTACCACGTGAAGAGTCGCTTCTTCGACGAGCTGCCCGACGGTGCCATGAAGTGGCTGACGCCGCGCACCCAGGGCTTCGGCTCGGGTTATGCGCGCGAGTACCAGCAAGCCTGGGCGCGCGGCAGTGGCCTGGGTTCGATGGTCGGCGTGGGTCGCATCGATTCAACGGCACCGTCGATCGACGCACGGCGCACGGCCACGCCGACACCGAGCGGCCCCACGCTGCGCGTGGGCCAGAGCGTGTTTCACACCAAGTTCGGCGAGGGTGTGATCCTCACGATCGAAGGGCAGGGCGATGACGCCCGCGCCCAGGTGAACTTCGGCCGCCATGGCGCCAAGTGGTTGGCGCTGTCGGTGGCCAAGCTGACGCCGATCACCTGAACGCAAGCGGACGATGCGTCACGACGCGGCGTCGGCCGTGGCCGGCGCCGCCTCGTCTTCATCGGGACTGCCGAAGCAATCGACGAAGCTGAACCACAACGACACGTAGAACGCGGTCGACAAGGTGATCGCGAGCGCGGGCACCATCAGCACGATGGCCGAGCGCGCACCGAGCGTACCGGCGATGAGCCCGATCGCCAGACTGAGCAGCACCGAGGCGCCGGTCCACGCGAGGCCGTAGACCAGGTACGCACCCTTGGCGCGCCACAGGCTCAGCGTGCTGGAGAACAGCGCCTGCCACACGCCCTGGCCACCCCACAGCACCAGCGCCGGCGCGTGCCAGAACGGCACCGACAGCGCGCTGCCCATCAGCGCAAATCCCATCAAGCCGTTGGAGATGCGCGGGTCCATGGTGGCTTGCCCGGCTTGCTCGCTCGACGGGCCATGTTCGGCAATCGCCAGGCGCAGTTGCTCCATCGCATCGCCGTAGATCCAGCCGGTGATCATCACCACGGCGAGTGCGCCCACGCCGTACAAGCCGCACAGCACCAGCAGGCTGCGGCGCCGCGCGGGCGAGCCGATCAGCGGCTCGATGAAGTGCCCCGGGTGCGCGGGCCCGCCGCGCAGCACCGAACGCGATGCGACCATGAAGCCCAGCGACAGCAGCGGCAGTGCCGCCAGCGCCAGCACACCCACCACCGGCAGCGCCATCCAGACGCCGCTCACCAGCAGGAACAGCAGCAGCATCGCGCTGAAAGCGAGCGGCCGCCGCAGGAACAGGCGTGCGCCGTCGCGCGCCCAGGTCCAGCCCTGGCGCGTGGCGACCGTCTGCAGTTTCAAGCCCATCGTGCGGACCTCATCTCGGCGGATGCCACGGCACGTCGATGCGCTGCCGCAGCAGGCGCTCGAAGTGGTGCGGGTCTTTGGGTTTCAGCAGGGCGGCGTCGCGCGGCAGGTGCATGTCGGCCAGGCGCGAGATCCAGAAGCGCAGCGCGGCGGCGCGCAGCAGCGCGGGGAACAGGCGATGCTCGGTCGGCGTGAGCACGCGCCGCTCGGCATAGGCCGCCAGCAGCGCGCTGGCGCGCGCGTCGTCGATTCGGCCGGTCTCGTCGGCCAGGCACCAGTCATTGACGCACACCGCGAGATCGAACAACAGCGTGTCGACGCCTGCGAAGTAGAAGTCGACGCAGCCGCTCAGCTGTTCATGGCCCTCGGCGCCGTCGAACAGGACGTTGTCGCGAAACAGGTCGGCATGCACCGCGGCGCGCGGCAGGCCGGTGTAGGCGGCCGACGCCGCGAGCTGCTGCTGGAATAAGATCTCCTCGTCGAGCAGCGCGGCCGCATCGGGGTCGAGAAAGGGCCGCACCTGCGGCGCGGTGGCCAGCCACCACGACAGACCGCGCAGATTCGGTTGCCTGGGTTCGAAGTCCACCGCACCCGCATGCAGCCCGACCAACGCATGGCCGAGCGCCGCGCAGTGATGCGTGCCGGGCGCGTCGACGTGGCGGCCATTCAGTCGCGTGCACAGCGCCGCCGGCTTGCCGCGCAGCGTGTGCACCAGCGCGCCGTCGGCGGCGGCGCACGGCTCGGGCACCGGCAGCCCATGGCGGGCCAGGTGCTGCATCAGCCGCAGGTAGAACGGCAGCTGTTGGTGCGTGAGCCGCTCGAACAGCGTCAGCACCCACGAGCCGGTCGACGTGACGACGAAATAGTTGGTGTTCTCGATGCCGGCATGCACCGGCTGCAGCGACTGCAGTTCGCCGGCGTGCAGTTGCGCGACGAACGCGCGCACCTCTTCGTCGGTCAGCTCGGTGAAGACCGCCATGCGAATGCAATCAGCGGGCGTTCAGAACGAGAACATCTGCCACAAGCGCTGGCCGCTCAGCCCCTTGTTCTGCGACGCGTCGCGGCCCGGGTCGGGCGGCACGATCTCGTACGGCCGCACACCGGAGGCCTTGGGCGAGATCGTGATGCGTTGCACCTGGCCGCGCACGCGCAGCTCCTCGATGCGCACCTTGTCGTCCTCGACGACCGAATGCTTGACCTCGGGTTCCACGCGCGCATTGGGCGTCTGCGCGCGCACCGGCAGCAGCGCGATGGCGGCCGCTGCGCCCACTGCGGCCAGCACTGAACAGCCCACACGCGCATCCATGCGGTCGATTCTACGTCTCGGGATCAACCCTCGTGCCGACGCACAATGGCGCGCATGCCAACCAATCACACGCTTGTCCTCGTCGACGGCTCGAGCTACCTGTATCGCGCCTATCACGCGCTGCCCGACCTGCGCGGCCCCGACGGCTTTCCCACCGGGGCGATCCACGGCATGGTGGCGATGATGCGCTGGCTGCGCGAACGCTATCCGGCCGACCATGCGGCATGCGTGTTCGATGCCAAGGGCAAGACCTTTCGCGACGACTGGTACCCCGAATACAAGGCCAACCGGGCCGCGATGCCCGACGACCTGTCGCTGCAGGTCGAGCCGATCCACGAGGTGGTCAAGCTGCTGGGCTGGCCGGTGCTCGAAGTGCCGGGCATCGAAGCCGACGACGCCATCGGCACCATCGCCTGCGTGGCGGCCCAGGGCGGCCACCGCGTGATCATCTCCACCGGCGACAAGGACCTGGCGCAACTCGTCACCGAACAGGTGACCCTGATCAACACCATGGCCAAGCCACCCGAGGTGCTCGACACAGCGGCGGTGCTGGCCAAGTTCGGCGTGCCACCAACGGCGATCGTCGACTACCTCGCCTTGATCGGCGACTCGGTCGACAACGTGCCGGGTGTCGACAAGGTCGGGCCGAAAACAGCGGCCAAGTGGATCTCCGAGCACGGCTCGCTCGACGGTGTGATCGCCGCCGCGGCGTCGATCAAAGGCGTGGTCGGCGACAACCTGCGCAAGGCCCTCGAGTGGCTGCCGCAGGGCAAGCGGCTGGTCACGGTGGTGACCGACTGCGACTTGAAGGCGCACCTGATGGGTTGGCCGGAACTCGAGGTGCTGAGGCTGCGCGAGATCGATTGCGAGGGCCTGCTCGACTTCTACGAACGTTATGGGTTTCGCGCCTGGCGCAAGGAGCTCGAGTCGCAAATGGGCCTGGCCAGCACGGGCGCGAGCCTCGTACCGCCAGCCGTCGTGTCCGCCGCGAGTGACGAGCCACCTGCGCCGCCCGCGGCGCCATTGGCGCGTGAGTACGAAACCGTGTTCACGCACGAAAGGCTCGACGCGTGGGCGCAGCGCCTGCGCGAGGCGCCGGTTGCTGCGCTCGACATCGAGACCGATTCGCTCGACCCGATGCGCGCGCGCATCGTCGGCATCTCGGTGGCGGTCAAGCCGGGCGAGGCGGCTTATGTGCCGGTGGCGCACAACCACCCGGGTGCGCCGGAGCAGCTGCCGCTCGACGCGGTGCTGGCCACGCTGAAGCCGTGGTTCGAGGACGAGCGCGCGTTGAAGGTCGGGCACAACATCAAGTACGAGAGCCACGCGCTGGCCAACCACGGCGTCACGGTGCGCGGCTGGGCGCACGACACGCTGCTGCAGAGTTACGTGCTCGAGGCGCACCGCCGGCACGACCTCGAAAACCTGGCCGACCGCCATCTGAACCGCAAGGGCTTGACCTACGAAGAGGTGTGCGGCAAGGGCGCCAACCAGATCGCGTATTCGCAGCTCGACACGCAGCGCGCCACCGAATACGCCGCCGGGAACTGCGAGATGACGCTGCAGCTGCACCAGACCTTGCTTCCGCGGCTGCAGCGCGAGCCAGGGCTGTGGCACGTGTACGAGCAGATCGAGATGCCGGTCAGCGCGGTGCTGGCCAAGATCGAACGCCACGGTGTGCTGGTCGACACGCAGCTGCTCGCACGACAGAGCCACGAGCTCGCCGAGCGCATGGTGGCACTCGAGCAGGAGGCGTATGCGCTCGCGGGCCAGCCGTTCAACCTGGGCTCGCCCAAGCAGATCGGCGAGGTGCTGTTCGGCAAGCTGGGATTGCCGGTGAAGCGCAAGACCGCCAGCGGTGCGCCGTCGACCGACGAAGACGTGTTGCAGGAGCTGGCCGCGGACTTTCCGCTGCCGGCCAAGATCCTCGAGCACCGGGCTTTCAGAAAGCTGAAGGGCACCTACACCGACAAGCTGCCGCTGATGGTCAACCCCGACACCGGGCGCGTGCACACCACCTACGGCCAGGCGGTGGCGGTGACGGGCCGCTTGTCGAGCAACGACCCCAACCTGCAGAACATCCCGATCCGCACGGCCGAAGGCCGGCGCGTGCGCGAGGCGTTCATCGCGCCGGCCGGGCACCACATCGTCAGCGCCGACTACTCGCAGATCGAGTTGCGCATCATGGCCCACATCAGCGGCGACGAGGGCTTGCAGCGGGCGTTCAGCGAGGGCATGGACGTGCACCGCGCCACCGCGAGCGAGGTGTTCTCGGTGCCGCCCGACCAGGTCAGCGCCGAGCAGCGCCGCTATGCCAAGGTGATCAACTTCGGGCTCATCTATGGCATGAGCGCGTTCGGCCTGGCGCAGAACCTCGGCATCGAGCGCAGCGCGGCCACGCTGTACATCGAGCGCTACTTCCAGCGTTTTGCCGGCGTCAAGCGCTACATGGACCAGACCAAGGCCAAGGCGGCGCAGTACGGCTATGTGGAGACGATGTTCGGCCGGCGCATCGAACTGCCCGACATCCGCGGCGGCAACGGTCCGCGCCGCGCCGGCGCCGAGCGCCAGGCGATCAACGCGCCGATGCAGGGCACCGCGGCCGACCTGATCAAGATGGCGATGCTCGCCGTGCAGGCGGCGCTCGAAGGGCGGGCCCAGCGCACGAAGATGATCATGCAGGTGCACGACGAACTGGTGTTCGAGGTACCCGACGACGAGCTCGATTGGGCCAAGAACGAACTGCCGAGCCTGATGTCGGGCGTGGCACAGCTGTCGGTGCCGTTGCTGGCCGAGGTCGGCGTGGGACTCAACTGGGACCAGGCGCACTGAACGCGCGGCGCGCTCTGCAAGGTTGCGCGGCTGTTCCTAGAATCGCGCCCTCGTGCCAGCCGCACGTAGAACAGGAGCTGTGATGATCGAACAGGAGATCGAAAGTCTTGCCCCCGGCCGCGACTTCAGCCGCCGCGATTTCGTGCGCACGTCGGTCGGCAGCGGTTTCGCCGCAGCGGTGCTGCCTGTGGGCGCGCAGACCATCAAGACCGATGCCAACGGACTGCAAGCCGGCGAGGTGACGATCCCGGTGGGCAGCTTCAAGATGCCGGCCTATCGCGCCGCGCCGGCGGGCAAGACCAACGCACCGGTGGTGCTGGTGGTGAGCGAGATCTTCGGCGTGCACGAGCACATTGCCGACGTGGCGCGGCGTTTCGCCAAGGCGGGCTACTGCGCGATCGCGCCGGAGCTGTTCGTGCGCCAGGGCGACGCCGGTTCCTACGGCGAGATCTCCAAGCTGGTGACCGAGGTGATCGCCAAGGTGCCCGACGAGCAGGTGATGGGCGACCTCGATGCGACCGCGGCATGGGCCAAGGCGCAGGGTGCCGACACCGGCAAGCTGGCGGTCACCGGCTTCTGCTGGGGCGGGCGCGTCACCTGGCTGTACAGCGCGCACAACCCCGGCATCAAGGCCGGCGTGGCCTGGTACGGGCGTCTGGTGGGCACGAGCAACCCGCTGCAGCCGACCAACCCGGTCGAGCTGGTCGGCAAAGTCAACGGCCCCGTGCTCGGCCTCTACGGCGCTGCCGACCAGGGCATCCCGGTCGACACGGTCGACAAGATGAAGACCGCGCTGGCGGCCGGCAGCGCGGCGGCGAAGAAGAGCGAGTTCGTGGTCTACCCCGACGCGCCGCACGGCTTCCATGCCGACTATCGGCCCACGTACCGCAAAGACGTGGCCGAAGACGGCTGGAAGCGCTGTCTCGCCTGGTTCAAGGCCAACGGCGTGGCCTGATCGAGGCCGGCCAGAGCACACAACCAGCCGTTGCCATGACCTTGCTCTACATCGTGCTGGCCACCACTGCCGGCGGCCTGCTGTCGGTGGT
>DATKJN010000425.1:0-5328 GCA_035543655.1 Burkholderiaceae bacterium
GCTGCCAACGCCTCCACGGCGGTGGCCGCGCTCGACACGGCGCTGGACACCATCAGCACCAGCCGTGCCACCTACGGTGCCGCGATGAGCCGCTTCCAGTTCGCGATCAGCAACCTGCAGATCACGGGTGAGAACCAGCAAGCCGCGCGTGGCCGCATCATGGACGCTGACTTCGCGGCGGAAACCGCCAACCTGTCGCGCTCGCAGATCCTGCAGCAAGCCGGTACGGCGATGGTGGCGCAAGCCAACCAGCTGCCGAACCAAGTGCTCGCGCTCCTGCGTTAATAACAAGAGGAACCACACGCCGCGCTTCGCGTGACGTGTCATTCAGGCCGCCCTTCGGGGCGGCCTTTTCTTTTGGCTCCGAACTGGCCGGTCAACCCGCCGCATATCCATCGATGGTCACGGCTCCAGCTGCCGAAAACTGCTGCATGGCCGAGTGTTCGGCTTGAACCATGACGACGGGCCGTTGACAAGCGGCTTTGCCGCCTGCTGACTACTCGAAGGAGTGCGCATGTCCCAGACCATCAACACCAACGTTTCGTCGCTGAATGCCCAGCGCAACCTGGCGAGTTCGAAAGAGTCGCTGGCTGTGTCGCTGCAGCGACTGTCTTCCGGCCTGCGCGTGAACTCGTCGAAGGACGACGCCGCCGGCCTGGCGATCGCCGACCGCATGAACGCGCAGATCCGCGGCATCAACGTCGCCATCCGCAACGCCAATGACGGCATCTCGCTGGCGCAGACCGCTGAAGGCGCGCTGGCCACGATGACCGACGTGTTCCAGCGCATGCGCGAGCTGGCGATCCAGGCGCAGAACGGTTCCAACGGCACCGGCGACCGCATCAACCTCGACACCGAGTACCAGCAACTGTCTGGCGAGGTGGCGCGCATCGCGGCTCAGACCAAGTTCAACGGCACCGCCATCGTTGGCGCTGGCGCCGGCAGCAAGACCTTCCAGATCGGCCCGAACAACGGCGACTCGCTGACCATCACCACCGCGACGGTCGGCACGGTGGCCGGCGACATCACCACCGCCGGCAATGCATCGACCGCGCTGGCCGCGATCGACGTCGCACTGGACTCGATCTCGACCAACCGTGCCACCTACGGCGCCGCGATGAGCCGCTTCCAGTTCGCGATCACCAACCTGCAGATCACCGGCGAAAACCAGAGCGCCGCCCGCGGCCGCATCATGGATGCCGACTTCGCCGCCGAGACCGCGGCGCTGGCGCGCGCGCAGATCCTGCAGCAGGCCGGCACGGCGATGGTGGCGCAGGCCAACCAGTTGCCCAGCCAGGTGCTGACCTTGCTCCGCGGTTGATACAACCCGCTTTCAACCCACACGCCCCGACGCGTTTGTGCGTCGGGGCGTGATTTTTTTCACTCAAGTCCGGCTGAACTCCGGCCGATACGACGAAGGCGAAAAAGGGTAAACCCATGGCCACCATCTCCTCGCCCGGCGTCGGCAGCGGTTTGGACGTCAACAGCATCGTGACCCAGCTGGTCGCGATCGAGCGCCAGCCGATCGTGCAGCTGCAGTCGCAAGCGTCGTCGTTGCAGACCAAGCTGTCCGCATTCGGCAAGCTGCAGTCGAACCTGTCGGCACTGCGCGATGCGGCGTCGGCCCTCACGCGCCCCAGCACCTGGACGCAGACCACGGGCACGTCGAGCGACACGGCTGCGGTCTCGGTGACCACCGATGCCAACAACCTCCCCGGCAGCTACAGCATCGAGGTGCTGAGCCTGGCGCGCGCGCAATCGAACACCTCCAAGACCTACGCCGCGGCCACCGACCTGGTGGGCGAAGGCACGATCCGCATCGAACTCGGCACCTGGACCAACAACGGCGCCACGTTCACGCCCAAGACCGGCGCCACCGCGATCGACGTCGCGGTCGGGCCGCCGGCCAAGTCGCTGGCCGAAGTGCGCGACATGATCAACTCCGCCAACGCCGGCATCACCGCAACCGTGCTCACCGATGCCACCGGTGCGCGCTTGGTGTTCCGATCGACGGCGACCGGTGCCGAAAACGGCTTCAAGGTCTCGGTCACCGACACCGACGGCAACAACGTCGACACCAGCGGCCTGTCGGCGCTGGCCTACGACTCATCGGTGGGCGTCGTCACGATGGGACAGGCCCTGGCCGCGGCCAACGCGTCGGCGCTGATCAACAGCGTGCCGGTCAGCTCGACCAGCAACACGCTGTCGAACATCGTCGACGGCATGACGCTCACGCTGAAGAAGGAAACCACCGCCGCGGTGGAGGTCAGCACGGCACCCGACAAGGAAGCGATCAAGAAGAAGGTCGAAGCCTTCGTCGCCGCCTACAACGATCTCAACAAGGAACTGGTGGCGCACACCAAGTACGACGCCGCCAGCAAAACCGGCGGCACGCTGCAGGGCGACAGCGCCGCGGTGAGCCTGCGTGCTGCCCTGCGCGCCACCCTGCGCGGCAACAGCGGCGCGTCGACGATGTTCACCCGCCTGGCCGACATCGGTTTCGATGTCAAGCAAGACGGCTCGATCACGCTGGACAACGGCAAGCTCGAGAATGCCGTGGCCAACCTCGGCGAGTTGAAGAAGCTGTTCGCCAACAGCGACACGCTGGTGCCGGCCAACAACGGTTTCGCCACGCTGTTCCGCCAACAGGCCGATCAGGCGATCGGGGTCGAAGGGTCGATCGCCAGCCGCAGCGAAGGGCTGCGCGAGCGCATCAACCGCAACGAGAAGCGCCAGGCCGAGCTCGAGGTGCGCGTGTCACAGACCGAAGCACGGCTGCGCAAGCAGTACACGGCGCTGGACGCGCAGATGGGCCAGCTGCAGAGCCTATCGACCTACGTGACGCAGCAGATGTCGATGCTGTCCAACAACACCAAGTAGAGGGCCCAGTTCCAGCGCTGTGTGCCATCGACACGGCTGCAAGGGGACTCAAGTCGGCACGGCGCGCGGCCGATAACTAGAGCAACCGCACGAATCCTTGAAAGGGATTGCGATGTTTGCTCAACAACGCTCCGACATGCGCTCCATTGCCAGCCTCTACCAGGCCGTCAAGGTCGACACCGGGGTGAACTCGGCCAGCCCGCACCGCCTGGTGGAGATGCTGTTCGAGGAATTCCTGGCCAGCAGTGCACGCGCCCGCGGCGCGATCCGCAGCGGCGACGTGCAGGAGAAGGGCCGCGCGATCGGCCGCGCCGTGCGCATCATCGAAGAAGGCCTGCGCGCCGGCTTGAACATGGAAGCCGGCGGCCAGCTGGCGCAGGACCTGCACGAGCTCTACCGCTACGTGACGCTGCGCATGACGCACGCCAATCTGCAATCCGACGAAGCCGCCATCGCCGAATGCATCGCGCTGATCCAGCCGTTGCACGACGCCTGGCGCGCCATCGGCCCCCAAGTCGCCGAAGCACATGCGCACTGAAGAACCAGAGGGCACACGAGGTCACGCGATGAACTCACCGCTGCTGAGCTACTACGAGGCGATCGAGCGCGCCAGCGCCGACATGCTGAGCGCCGCGCGCGCCGGCGATTGGGACCTGGTGGTGCGCCTGGAAGGGGCCTGCGGGCTGCTCATCAGCCAACTCAAGCAGGCGGCACGCGGCGAGACGCTGCAGCCGGCCGACGCGCAAGCGCGCACGCGCATCATGCAGCGCATCCTGCTGCGTGACGCCGAGATCCGCCACCTCGCAGAGCCGTGGCTCGACCAGATCGACCTCGTGCTCTCGGGCAAGGGACGCACGCTGCACTGAGCCGGGGTCGCGAGATGTCTTCGCTGCATACCCAACCCGCGGTGCTCGATGCCATCGGCGGCATCGATCCGTATGCGGAGTTCCGCATGTCGTCGCAGCGCGAGATCGTCGCGCTGCTCAAGCAGCTCGTCACCGACGCCACGCCGGTGCACTTGAGCGGCCCGCACGGCGCCAACCTGACGACGGTCATCTGGACCATCGACAGCGCGCAGAACCGCATCAACTTCAGCGCCGATGCCGACAGCCCGCAACTGCAGGCCCTGCTCGAGCACGAGGAAGGCACGTGCGTGGCCTACCTCGATGCGGTGAAAGTGCAGTTCGACGCCGATCACCTGGTGCTGGTGCGCGGCGCAAAGGCCTGCGCCCTGCAGTGCAACCTGCCGCGTGAGATGTATCGCTTCCAGCGCCGCGGCTCGTTTCGCGTGCGCACGGTGGGTCGCGGCACGCCCACCGCGCTGATGCGCCACCCGTCGATGCCCGACATGCAACTCGGATTGCGCGTGCTCGACGTGTCGATGGGCGGCTGCGCATTGTTGTTACCGGGCGATGTGCCGCCGCTGTCGGCCGGGCTCGAAATTCGTAACGTGCGCATCGAGCTCGATGCCGACACGCGCTTCGATGCGAACCTGCGGTTGCACCATGTCACGGCGATCCAAAACCAGTCACGGGCGTCGCGATTGGGCTGTGAATTCATGCACGTGCAGCCACAGGCTCAACGCGCGTTGCAACGCTACATTGATCAAACGCAGAAGCGCAGGCGGCTTCTCTCTCTGGATTGACCGACACGGCAGCGATCTGCCGAACATGTGACAGCGGCGTGCAGCGATGAACCGGCCCTCGAAACAACGCGGATCCACTCTGGTCGACATCTGTGCGGCCTGCCTGATGGGCAGCGTGACGATGGCACTGGCGCTGCCCTCCTACCAGAACCACCTCGAGCGCACGCAACGCGTCGACGCGGTGAGCGCTCTGCAGCGCGTGCAACAGGCACAGCTTCAACACCACGCCGACCATGGCACGTTCGCGATCCGTCTTGCGCAGCTCGGCAGCGCCGGCACCGCGCAAAGCGATCGCGGTCTGTACCGCATCACGATGTTCAGCGATGGTCCCGACAGCTTCGAGGCGCGCGCCACCGCGCTGCCCGATCGCGATCAAGCCAAGGACCCCAGCTGCACCCAGCTGACGCTGCGCGTGACCAACGGCCTGGTTTCCTACGAGCCGTCGGCTCGCTGCTGGAACCCTTGATGGGCGCTGCAGCCGCTGCAGCGCGCCGTGCGCGCGGCATCACGCTGATCGAATGCGTGATCGCCCTCGGCATCCTGGCCGCGCTGATGAGCATCGCCCTGCCTTCGTTCGCCGATGCGATGGCGCGTGCGCGCCTGCGCGGCGCGGCCGAGGATCTGGCCCTCGGCCTCGGCAACGCGCGGCTCGAGAGCGTGCGCGCCGGCGCCGGCAAGGTGCACGTGACGGTGACGCCGGGCACGAGCTGGTGCTGGTCGGTCGGCCCGGTGGCCGACGTCGATTGCGCCAACCCACCCGCCGGCAGCACGCTGCACACGGTGCGCGCCGACGCCTACCCCGG
>DATKJN010000426.1:0-6263 GCA_035543655.1 Burkholderiaceae bacterium
GTGCTGGCGGTGATCTTCATCTACATCGTGCTGGCCAGCCAGTTCGGCAGCTTCCTGCAGCCGAACGCGATCATGGCGTCGCTGCCATTGGCGCTGATCGGCGTGATGCTGGCGCTGCTGTTCTGGAACAGCACGCTGAACGTGTTCTCGATGATCGGCCTGGTGATGCTGATGGGCCTGGTGACCAAGAACGCCATCCTGCTGGTCGACTTCGCCAACCAGGCGCGCAAGCTCGGCGTCAGCATTCCCGATGCGCTGCTGCAGGCTGGCCTCACCCGCATGCGCCCGATCATGATGACCACCGCTGCGATGGTGTTCGGCATGCTGCCGCTCGCGCTGGCGCTCAACGACGGCGGCGAGATCCAGGCCCCGATGGGCCGCGCCATCATCGGCGGCGTGATCACCTCGACCCTGCTCACGCTGGTGGTGGTGCCGGTGATCTACAGCTTCGTGGTGCGCGAGCGCAAGGCCAAGCCAGCGCATGCGCCCAGGGTCGCGGGCGGCGGCGCGGCGACCGCGGGCATGCCGGCCGACCGGGAGTAGGCCGCGCCGGCGCCGACCCGCGCGACAATGCGGCGCGCTGGGAGGCAAACCGCATGGCAACGATCTACGAGAAGCGGACCTATTCGGTCGTCGTGGGCAAGATGGCCGAAGTCGTGCGCCTGTACAAGACGCTCGGTTGGCCGGCGCTGGAGGCCGGTGGATTCTCCAAGCACCTGATCGGCTACTTCACGTCCGACACCGGCGAGCTCCACCAACTGGTTCACTTGTGGCGCTTCGACAGCGACGACGAACGTCGCGCCTTCTGGAAGCGCCTGTTCGAAGACAAGGACTTCATGGCTTTCGCAGTCCAGCTTCGCCCACTGCTCATCAGGCAGAGCAACCAGTTGCTCTTGCCGGCCCCATGGGGGCCGCATCCGTAGAGCGCGCATGCAACGCCAGATCCAGTTCTTCTACTTCATCGGCAGCACGTACTCCTACCTGTCGATCGCTCGTGCCGAGACGCTGGCGGCGCAAGCCGGCGTCGAGCTGATCTGGCGGCCTTTCAGCGTGCGCACGTTGATGCGCGAGCAGAACAACATTCCGTTTGCCACCAAGCCGGTGAAGATGCAGTACATGTGGCGCGACCTCGAGCGCCGTGCGCAGAAATTCGGCGTGCCGTTCGAAGGTGCCCCTCCCTATCCGATCGATTCACAGGAGCTGGCCAACCACGTGGCCACGCTGGCGGCGCGCGAAGGGTGGTGCAAGGCATTCACCCAGGCGGCGTATCGGGCCTGGTTTCTGCACAAGCAAGACCCCGGCACCACCGACAACCTGTCGCGCATCCTGGCGTCGATCGGCCGCGATGCGCCGGCTTGCATCGCGCAGGCATCCGACGACCGAACGAAGCGGGAGTACCTGGAGTCCACCGAGCGTGCCCGACAGCTCGGGCTGTTCGGCTCCCCCAGCTTCGTCGTCGGCAGCGAAGTCTTCTGGGGTGATGACCGTTTGGAGGACGCGCTGGCCTGGTGCAAGGCGTCGTGAGCGCGCCCACGCACTTCCGCCCGCTCGGAGCGGGCGACCAGGACAAGCTCTGGCACTGGCTGCACGTGGCGCTGTGGGATCCGCCGCCTGCCGGCCTGCGTCCGATCGAGGTTCTGCAAAACCCCGGCGTGCGCATCTACGCCGAACATTGGGGGCGTGCCTCCGACGTCGGCGTGGTGGCGCAGGTGGACGGTGCGGATGCAGGCGCGTGCTGGATGCGCCTGTTGCCGGTGGGGGTCGGACTGGCCTCGGTGGATGCCGACACGCCGCAGCTCGGCATCGCGCTGGAGCCGCCGTACCAGCACCGGGGCCACGGCCAGCCGCTGATGCTGGCGGCGCTGGCGGCCGCTCGCCGCATCGGCTACCAACAGGTGTCGCTCACCGTGCATCCGGAAAACCCGGCACAGCATCTGTACGAGCGCTGCGGCTTTCGCAAGATCGATCGCCGCAACACCTTCCACCTGATGCTCGCGCGCCTGGCCTAGCCCGCGGTGCGGTGGCAATGCGCCGCTGCGCGCGCGCTCTAGACCGATCGCGTCAATCCGCCGTCGACGCGGATGTTCTGCCCGGTGATGTAGGCGGCGCCTTCGGACGCAAGGAACGCGATGGTGGCGGCGATCTCTTCGCTGGTGCCATACCGCTGCATCGGCACGCTCTGGCGGCGCTCGTCGGTGGCGGGCAAGCTGTCGATCCATCCGGGCAGCACGTTGTTCATGCGAACGTTGTCGGCCGCATAACGGTCCGCGAAGATCTTCGTGAAGGCAGCCAGGCCCGAGCGAAACACCGCCGAGGTCGGAAACATCGCGCTCGGCTCGAAGGCCCACGCGGTGGAGATGTTGACAATGACGCCGCTCCTTTGCTTCACCATCACCGGTGTCACCAGCCGCGTGGGTCGGATCACGTTCATCAGATAAACGTCCAGCCCGGTGTGCCACTGTTCATCGGTGAGCTCGAGCACGGGCGCGCGCGGGCCATGGCTCGCACTGTTCACCAGCACGTCGATGCGCGCCCAGCGCTCCATCGCGAGATCGACCAGGCGCTTGAGGTCGTCGTTGGACTGGTTCGATCCGGTCACGCCGATGCCGCCCAACTCTCGGGCCAGCGCTTCGCCTTTGCCCGACGAGGAGAGCACTGCGACCTTGAAGCCTTCATGCGCCAGTTGGCGCGCCGCCGCCGCTCCCATGCCGCTGCCACCTGCCGTCACGACCGCCACTTTGTCGACCATCGTCTTGTCCTTGCGCCTTGCGCGCCAGTTGTTTCAAGCCCGTCCGCGGGCAGCTTACAAGATGCGCGTGGGCGAGGCGTTTGCCGACAGCCGGGGCGTCGCGGATTCGTGCCCCGGCCGTCGCAGCCACGCGTGAACGATTGACGCTGCGCCCCGGCGACGCTGCCTCAAGATCGCGCCTGCCGTGCCGATGGATAGGCCGTGCCCGCTTGCGCCGGCGCCCTCCCGAAGATTGTCAACCGAGCGCTCAACCGCTTTCTCGATGCCGTTCATCGCAAAAGACCGCTGGCCGCTGGTGCTGTGGCTGATCAGCGTCGTGCTCGGGCTGGCCACCGTGGCTGCGGTGCTGCGCCAGGTGGGCATGCGCCATCTCGAGCGCAGCGCCGAGGTCACGGCCGAGCACCATGCGCACGTGCTGGCCGCCACGGTGCCGGGCCTTCCCGATCTGCTGCAGCGCGGGCGGTTGGACGAGCCCACGGTCCAGCAATTGCGCAACCTGCGCCGTGCGGGGCAGGTGTTTCGATTCAAGCTGTTCGCGCAGGACGGGCGCCAGCTGCTGGTGTCGGACGACCTCGACAAGCCCGCAGCGGGGCTGGCGCCGAACGGCGCCATCCTCGGCGACGAACACGGCGAGAGGAGCTCCAAGGTCAGCGCCATCGTGCTGTCGGGCGGCAGCTTCATCGAACTGAAGGACGGCACCGGCAAGAAGGACCGCCCACCGGTTTTCACCGAAGCCTACGTGCCGCTCAAGCGCGATGGCCAGGTGATGGGCGTGGTCGAGGTCTACCTCGACCACACGACGCTTCAGCAGCAAGTGGTAGTGACGTTTGCCACCGTGGCGATCGCCGTCACGCTGGTGTTCGGTGTGCTCGCCGGCATCGGCACCGTGCACTGGATGGGGCGGCTGCGTGCGCAGCGCCGCGCCGAGGAGCGCGTGCGCTACCTCGCTCAGCACGACGTGCTCAGCGGCGCGCTCAACCGCGCCAGCCTCAACGACGAGCTGCAGCGCGCGGCCTGGACCGCCGATGCGGGCGGCGCGGGTTTCGCGGTGCTGTGTGTCGACCTCGACCGCTTCAAGGACGTCAACGACGGCCTCGGGCACGCCGCCGGTGACGAAGTGATCCGCCAGGTGTCGCAGCGACTGCGTGTGTTGTTGCGCCACGGCGACCACGTGGCGCGCTTGGGCGGCGACGAATTCGCGATCCTGCAAAGCGGCGTGAGCAATCCCGACGACGTGCGCACGCTGGCGCAGCGCGTGGTCGACACCCTGGCGGCGCCGTATGAGTTCCAGGGCCACCCGATCGTCTGCGGCGGCAGTGCCGGCGCGGCGATCTACGGCATCGACAGCAAGACGGTCGATGATCTGCTGCACAAGGCCGACCTCGCGTTGTATCGCGCCAAGGCCGAGGGGCGCGGCGGCTTCAGCTTCTACGAGGCGCAACTCGACCGCCACCTCCATGAGCGGCGCGAACTCGCGCACGACCTGACCCAGGCGATCGAATCGAACGCGCTGGACCTGCACTACCAGCCGCTGTACGCCGCCGATGGCGTCACGCTCAACGGCTACGAGGCCCTGGCACGCTGGACGCACGCCACCCGGGGCTACGTGGCCCCGGCCGACTTCATCCCGGTGGCCGAAGAGACCGGCTTGATCGAGGCGCTCGGGCGCTGGGTGTTGCGCCGCGCGTGCGCCGAAGCCGCCACCTGGCCCGAGCCGCTGACGGTGGCGGTGAACCTGTCGGCGGTGCAGTTCCGCAACGATGCGCTGGTGAACACGGTGATCGACGCACTCGGCGAGGCCCGTCTGCCGCCCGAGCGGCTCGAGGTGGAGATCACCGAGTCGCTGCTGATGGCCGACACCGACCGCGTGGTGCGTTCGCTGCACGCGCTGTCGGCGCTGGGCGTGCGCATCGCGATGGACGACTTCGGCACCGGCTATTCGAGCCTGGCCTATCTGTGGCGCTTTCCGTTCGACAAGGTCAAGATCGACCGCGCGTTCACCAAGGGTCTGGCGGAGGATCCGAAGGTCAACCTGATCGTGCGCTCGATCGTCTCGTTGGCGCATTCGCTGCGGATCCGCGTCAACGCGGAGGGCGTGGAGACCGAGGGCCAGATGCGCGCGCTGCAGAAGCACGGCTGCGACGAGCTGCAGGGCTACTTGCTCGGCCGACCCATGCCGGCCGAATCGCTGCGGCATGCGCATGCCGCCGAGGCCGCGCCGACCCGCCCGGAAGCGCGCGAGTCGATGTTCATCGGCCTGCCGACGATGCCCGCACCGCTGTAGCGAGGCGGCCGAGGCCGTCCTACTGCGACACGTGGATCACGTCGCGCAGCATCGGGTAGATGTGCTGCTGCCATTTGCGCCCGCTGAACACGCCGTAGTGGCCGACGCCGGCCTGCACGGTGTGCGTGCGCATGTAGGGGCGCAGCTTCGAGCACAGATCCTGCGCCGCCAGCGTCTGACCCGGCGCGCAGATGTCGTCGCGCTCGCCTTCGACGGTGACCAGTGCGGTGCGGCGGATCGCCGACGGGTCGATCGTGCGGCCGCGCCAGCGCAATCGCCCAAGCGGCAGCGCATAGTCCTGGAACACCAGCTTGACCGTCTCGAGGTAGAACTCGGCCGGCAGGTCCGACACCGCGAGGTACTCCTCGTAGAAGCGGCGGATCGGTTCGCTGGTGTCGTGGTCGGCATCGACCAGCGCCATGTAGTAGTTGCGAAAGGCGTCGATGTGTCGCTGGCGGTTCATGCCCATGAACGCACCCACCTGCACGAAGCCGGGATACACGCGACGGCCCGCGCCCTTGAGCGGCAGCGGCACGCACGAGATCAGGTTGCGCTCGAACCATTCGATCGACTTGCGGGTGGCCAGCGTGTTGACCGCGGTGGGACTGATGCGGCAATCGATCGGGCCGGCCATCAGCGTGAGGCTGGCGGGCACCGCGGGATCGTCGTCTTCCGACATCAGCGCGGTGGCGGCGAGGGCGGCCACGCAGGGCTGGCAGATCGCCACCAGATGCGAGCCCGTGCCCATGGTGCGCAGGAACTGCATCAGGTGCTCGGTGTACTCCTCGAGCCCGAAGCGCCCGGCGCGCAGCGGGATCTCGCGCGCGCTGTGCCAGTCAGTCACGTACACGTCGTGGTCGGCCAGCATGGTGCGCACGGTGTCGCGCAGCAGCGTGGCGAAGTGCCCCGACATCGGCGCCACCAGCAGCACGCGCGGCTGCGCCGGGGCACCGGGTTTGGCGAAGTGAGTGAGCGTGGCGAACGGCGTGACGAGCGCGGCCTCTTCAACCACCGCCCGCTCGCCCACCTGGGCAATGCCCCAAGGTGGCCTTTGGTGCGTGATCTCGGCCAGGCGCATCGTCTCCAGCACCGCCGCCATCTGGCGTTGCGAAGGCGTGCCATGGCCGTTGCCGAGCATCGGCACGGCGGCGCGGGCCCACGCGCGCAGCGGCCACAGCGCGCGGGCCTGCTGCTCGAAGGCGGTGTACAGCATCGCGCCAGACGCGGACA
>DATKJN010000427.1:0-17027 GCA_035543655.1 Burkholderiaceae bacterium
GCGCATGGCTGCGCTGCGTCAAGTGCTCGCCGAGACCGCGCCGCCGTCGGCCGCGAATCCGTGAGTTTTCGACATGCGCCGGCGCGGGTGCTGGCCTAGACTCATTGCATGGATCGTGGCCGCCTCAATGCGAAAGACGCCGAGTTCATGCGCTCGCTGAAGCAGGTGCAGACCACGTTCGCCGTGATGCGCCTGGAGCTCAGCGAGTTCGCCGAAGCGGTGGCCGAGGCGCGCGGGCAGAGCCTGGTACCGGTCGAAGTCAGCCGCATCGCCGATCGGGCGATCGCCAAGGCGAAGCGCCGTCGCCGCTGACGCCATTGCGCCATGGAGCGGCGACCTCCGCGGCGTGGCCCAGCAGGAGCGGCTGTGAGCTCACGCCGATCGCGTGGCGATTGACGGAGCGCTTCGCTTCACTGACGGGGTATGACGCGCGCCGCCTCCTTTGCGCACTGATGATCGCGGGCACGGCGGCCGGCACGGTGGCCGCCGACAAGCCGGCGGCCGACAAGCTGGTGACCGAACTCGAGCAGCGCCTGGCACGCAGCAACGTCGACGCGGTCAACGCGCACCTGCTCGCGCATTGGCAGAGCGCGATGGTGCCGCTGCACCAGCAGACCGCCGCCTGCCAACGGCCGGCGTTGAACCTCACGGTGCGCCTGAGCCGCGGCCGCCATGCCGGCGCCGCCGGCGCGCACGGCGATGCGTTGCGCGCGGCCGCCGGGCGCTGCCTGGAGGACGTGATGGCCTTGCTCACGATGGTGGAAGTGCCACGCCTGTGCACGTCGATGGCGAGTTGGGGGCCGGCCACCGCCGCGCGCGAGCTGCGCCGGCGCATCGCGGCGATCGATGCCGACGCGCTGCTGCGCGACAGCCCGCGCGGCCAGGCCTGCCGCGCCGCCTACCACCACGAACTGCACCACACGCGCGTGGTCGTGAAACGCGTCGTGCCGGCGGCGAAGCCGGCCGCGTCCGCACCCATGGCGCCGCGCCCGGCGAGCTCCTAAATCCCCATCGCCTCGGCGGGCCGCTGCCTGTGGGCACAATGCGGCGCCTCGTCGCCACCGCAAGAGTCCCGTGCCCACCGTTGCCTTGCCGGCCTCGCCGGTGCCTGCGCTGCGTTTGATTCACCTCGGTGATGCCGAGGTGCCGCTGCTGCAGCGCTTCTTCGACGACAACCCGGCGTACTTCTGGGCCGTGCACGGCGAGCCCGCGTTGCCGAACGAAGCGCACGAAGAGGTGCACGGCGCGGTGCCGGCCGGCTTCAGCCACGGCGAGAAGCTGGTCATCGGCTACCAGCAGCCCGATGGCGCACTGGCCGCGATGGCCACCGTGATCACCGACCTGTTCGCGCCGCGCGTGTGGCACATCGGCCTGTTCATCGTCGCCACGCCGCGCCACGGCAACGGCGAGGCGCGGCGGCTGCACGATGGCATTCAACAGTGGGCCGAGGACCACGGCGCGTTGTGGTTGCGCCTGGGCGTCGTGCAGGGCAACCAACGCGCCGAGCGCTTCTGGGCGTCGTGCGGCTACAGGCAGGTGCGCGTGCGCGAGGGGATGACGATGGGCCAGCGCACGAACGCCGTGCGCGTGCTGGTCAAGCCGCTGGCCGGCGGCACGCAGGAGGCCTATCTGTCGCTGGTGCCGCGCGACCGGCCCGACAGCGACTGAGCGCGCTCAGGCTGTGGCGCGCGTGCCGCCGTAACGCTGCTCGAGCGCGTCGCCCAGGCGATCCCACACGAAGCGCATGCGCGCCGAACGGCGCAGCTCGTCGTGCGCGCACAGCCACACCTCCTGCTTCTGGTGCACACGATCGGCCAGCACACGCTTCAGACCCGGGCGCTCGGCGGCCACGTCGGTGAAGTAGATGCCGACACCGGCTCCGCACTCGATCGCCGCGTGGCGCGCGAGCACCGCGTCGCTGCGAAAGCGAAACGGAATCGGCGCAGTCGGCGGGGCGCCGTGCAGCAGCGACGCGATCGGCGTGGGATCGCGATCGAAGCCGGTGTAGAACGCGCCGGCCGGCGGCTCGTAGCCGGTGGGCTCGCCGTAGCGCTGCAGGTACGACTCGTGTGCGTACAGACCCAGCTCGGTGTCGCCGACCTTGCGCGCGATCACGTCGTCTTGCTCGGGCCGGAAGAAGCGCACCGCGATGTCGGCATCGCGGCGCAGCAGGTTGTCGGCCTGGTTCGACACCGACAGCTCGATCTCGAGCTCGGGTTGCTCGTTGAGCAGCGGTGCCAGCATCGGCGTGACCACGTAGTAGGCGTGCACCTCCGACACCGCGACGCGCACCGCACCGACGATGCGCTCCTCGCCGTCGACGAACAGGCGTTCGGCCTCGCGCACGGCGCCACCCATGCCGGCGGTGGCGGCGTGCAGGGTGCGCGCGCGTTCGGTGGGCGTGAGCCGGCCGGGCGTGCGCGTGAACAGCGTCTCGCCGAGCAGGCCTTCGAGCTCGCGCAGGTGGCGGCCCACGCTCGGCTGCGTGGTGCCGAGGCGCCTGGCGGCCTCGGTGAGCGTGCCGGTGTCGAACACCGCGATGAACGAACGCAGCAGGTTCCAGTCATTGAGCCGCGGCCCGGCCGGTGCGGCGACGTCGACGGAGTTTTCGTTCACGCGGCGTTTGCCCATGCATGGCAGTGTCGCACGCCATGCTTCACGCGCGCACGAGGCCGCCGAGCTCGCGGCGCGGGCTCGGGCCGGTGGGCGTCACGCCGTAGCCCACGCGCGCCAGCATCTGCAGCGTGTGCTGCGCCGGATCCAGACCCAACAGTCGGTGCACCGCGAGGTGCGGCTCGCGCACTTCGTCGAACTCCTGCAGCGCCTGCGACAGCGGGTGCATGTCGACGCCGGCCGCGGTGGCCATCAGATGGGCGCGCACGTAGGCGCGGCCGCTGGCGAGTTGCGCGCGGCGGCCGTTGCCTGCGCTGGCGAGCCAGAGATAGCCGCTGCCGGTCTGGTGGGCGTCGAAGCGGTCCATCACGGCGCGGTAGCCGGTGCTGCCGTGCACCGGCACCTGCAACGGATCGAACAGGCCCACGGCGTGCATCAAGCGCGGCAGCGCGGCCGGGATCGAGATGCCGTCGCGGTGGCGCGCGATCGCATCGGGCCCGATGCGCATCAGGTGGGCCGATTCGAGCCACGTGCGCGGCGTGGTGCATTCGATCTCGTAGGCCTTGCGCGTGAGCGTGCGCAGCGTTTGCATCTGCTGCGCGTCATCGGCCACGCCGGCGCGCAGCCCGGCCGTTTGCGCGCTCGCCAGCCACGACGCGGTCAGCGCGGCCGGCACGGCGCGCGCGCTGTCGTACACACCCTTGTGCGTGTGGCGACGGCGCACCTGCGCGAACAACGGATCGGGCGTGGCGCTGCCGGGTTGCACGAGCACGAGCCGCGCGATCGCGCGGCCACCGGGCAGCCGGTCGGCGGCGGGCTCGCCGTCCGGAAATGCCTGCACCTGCACCGCCACGCCGCGCTCGGCCGCGGCCATCACGGCCAGCTCGATGAAGGCGCCGCAGCCGATCACGATCTGCCGACCGAACGGATCGGTCTCGGGCAGCAGACGGTCGCCGTCGCACACCAGCGTGACCTCGCCGTCGCGCCGCAGGTCGGCCAGCCACGGCTGCCGGTTGTGCGGGTTGGGCGCCAGCAGCGCATGCGCCAGCATCCAGCGGCGCAGGTCGGCCGGATCGCCGCGCTCGAACCACGGTCGCACGGCCACGTCGGGCATGCCGTCGCCGCAACCGGCGAGCGGCACGGTGCTGGCGAGCACCGCACCGCCACCGATCAACTGGATGAAGCGCCGCCGCGCCGGCTGCGCGGGCAGGGTGGGGGTTGGGGTCATTCTCGGCTCCGATAGCATGGTTACGACGTGGAGCGCATCGTGCCGACGGCGGCCATTGCGCACCACGCCCAGCGCCGCATGCCAGGCAAACACGGATGCATGGCCGCAACCGAACATGAACCCGCAACCAGGAGCCAGCCGATGTCCGATGCCTCGCCCCAGCCGCGCGTCGGCGTCGGCGTGATCGTCTGGCGCAACGGGCGCGTGCTGCTCGGGCAACGCAAGGGCACGCACGGCGCCGGCACCTGGGCGCTGCCGGGCGGGCATCTGGAGTTCGGCGAGACGGTGGAGCACTGCGCGCAACGCGAGGTGCTCGAAGAGACCGGCCTGGAGATCACCGTGGTCGCGCGCGGCCCGTACACCAACGACGTGTTCGCCGACGTCGGCAAGCACTACGTCACCGTGTTCGTGATCGCACACGCGCCGCACGGTGAACCGCGCCTGTGCGAGCCCGCCAAGTGTGCCGAATGGCGCTGGTGTCGCTGGAGCGACATGCCCGAGCCGGTGTTTGCGCCGCTCGCCCAGCTGCGCGCGGGGGGCTACGTGCCCGCGGAGGCCGCATGAGCCGGCCCGTCCAGCAAGCGCTCGGCCTGGTGTCGCTGCTGGTGCGCGACTACGACGAGGCGCTCGGGTTCTACGTCGGCATGCTCGGCTTCACGTCGATCGAGGACCGCTTCATCCCCGAGCAGAACAAGCGTTGGGTGGTGGTGGCGCCGCCGGGGTCCGGCGGCTGCCAGCTGCTGCTGGCGCGCGCATCCAACGACGAGCAGCTCGCGCGCGTGGGCAACCAGACCGGCGGGCGCGTGTTCCTGTTCCTGCACACCGACGATCTGGCGCGCGACCACGCCGCGTACCGCGCCAAGGGCGTGGTGTTCGTGCGTGAGCCCAGACGAGAGCCCTACGGCACGGTGGCGGTGTTCCGCGACCTGTATGGCAACCTGTGGGATCTGCTGCAACCGGCGCGCCCACCCGGCGGCGCATGAGGAGCGAGTGATGAAGCACGTGCGAAACGGCTTCGGTGCGGTCAGGCCGTATCTGCAAGGACCGCTGCAGCTGCCCGATTTCGTGCAGCGGGTGTTCGGCGCCCAGATGATCGAACGCCACGACAGTGGACCCACGCTGTTGAAGATCGGCGATGCTGCGGTGTGGATCGAGGCGGGCGAGCTGCCGCCCGACATCGAGCCGTGGACCGGCTCGGTGTACGTCTACGTCGCCGATGTCGACGCGACGTGTGCGCGCGCCGTGGCGCTCGGCGCCCGCGTGATCGCGCAGCCCGAGGACAAGCCGTACGCCGAGCGCCAATGTGGCTTCACCGACGCCGGCGGCAACACCTGGTGGGTGTCGACCTACCTCGGTGACAACGGCTGAGCCGGGCGTGCCCGCATGAGCGCATGGCTTCGCTGACGGTGTTGATGCGCGAGGCGCGCGCCTGCGTGCGCTGCGCACCGGCATTGCCGCTCGGGCCGCGGCCGGTGTTCCAGCTGCACGCCTCGGCGCGGCTGCTGATCGCCGCGCAGGCGCCCGGTCGCAAGGTGCACGACACCGGCATCCCGTTCAACGATGCCAGCGGCGACCGCCTGCGCGATTGGCTGGGTCTGCCGCGCGAGGTGTTCTACGACGCCAGGCGTGTCGCCATCCTGCCGATGGGCTTTTGTTTCCCCGGTGCCGGCGCTTCGGGCGACCTGCCGCCGCGGCGCGAGTGCGCCGGCACGTGGCGCGCGCCGCTGTTGGCGCAACTGCGGCAGGTGCAACTCACGCTGGTCATCGGGCGCTACGCGATCGCCTACCACCTGCCGCACGCGCGCGGCTCGCTCACCGACACCGTGCGCGACTGGCGCACGCAAGCGCCCGACTGCATCGCGCTGCCGCACCCGAGCCCGCGCAACAACGGCTGGTTCAAACACAACCCCTGGTTTCGGTCCGATCTGTTGCCTGCACTGCGCGAGCGCGTGGCGCGCGTGCTGGCCGCGCCTTGACCGCCACCGCCCGAGCCCTCAGCATCCGCAACCCATGGACTGGCACACCTGGATCATTTACCTGCTGGCGGCGACCGGGCTGTCGCTGTCGCCCGGCCCCAACGGCTTGCTGGCGCTGACGCACGGCGCACTGCACGGCGGGCGCAAGGCGCTGTACACCATCTTCGGGGGTGCTGTCGGCTTCGTGGTGGTGATCGCGCTGTCGATGTTCGGCATCGGTGCGCTGCTGCAGGCCTCGTTGGTGTGGCTCACGGTGATGAAGTGGGTCGGCGGGGCTTACCTCGTGTGGCTCGGCATCCAGGTCTGGCGTGCGCCACCGATCGGGCTCGAGCTGAAGGGTGCGGCACCGCCGCGCGGCGGCGCGTCGCTGTTTCGCCAGGGCGCACTGTCGGCGCTGACCAACCCCAAGGGGATCTTGTTCTTCGCCGCGTTCCTGCCGCAGTTCATCGACCCGGCGCGCAGCCTGTGGCTGCAGTTCGTGATCATGGCCGGCACCTTTGCGCTGATCGAGATCGTGACCGAGGTGTCGATCGCCACCATGGCGCACCGCCTGCAGCCTTGGCTCAAGCGCGTGGGCAAGCGCTTCAACCAGGCGTGCGGCGGCGTGTTTATCGCCATCGGCGCCGCGCTGCCGTTGCGGGCCTGAAACACACCCCAACCAAGGGCCATCGATGGTCGCGAGCGCATTGTTCTCGTTCCTGCACTTCGCCGCCGCGCTGGCGATCGCCGCCACGCTGTTCTTCGAATGGCTCACGCTGAGCCGCACGCCGACGCTGGACGATGCGCGGCGCC
This sequence comes from Burkholderiaceae bacterium, assembly GCA_035543655.1. Lineage (GTDB taxonomy): Bacteria > Pseudomonadota > Gammaproteobacteria > Burkholderiales > Burkholderiaceae_C > JAEUPI01. Next base: position 6,610 of record DATKJN010000427.1, read on the forward strand.
TGCAGGCCGCCGACCGCTGGTACGGCATGGCCGCCGGCGTGCTGCTGATCGTCGGCTTCGTGCGTGTGTTCCAGTTCGAGAAGGGCAGCAGCTACTACTTCCACAACACCTTCTTCCTGCTGAAGTTGGCGCTGTTCGTGGCCGTCGGGCTGATCTCGATCTACCCGACGATCCGCTTCATCGCCTGGGGCAAGCTGACCCGCCAGGGCCAGGCGCCCCAGTTGGCCGATGCCGAGTTCAAGCGGCTTCGCCAGGCGCTCGGCGCCGAGTTGCTGCTGCTGCTTGGCATCGTGCTGTGCGCGTCGCTGATGGCCAAGGGCCTGGGCGCCTGAGCGCTCGAAGCAGGTGTATTGTTGGGGCCGCGCGGCGGGTGCGCACGTCCGCTGGTGCATCCTGCAAGAGTGAACCGCCGTTGAACGCGAGCATCCGCGGCCACGGCGCGTGCGTAAGGGGCTGATCCGATGTTTCGCATCCGTGAGGTCGACCACCTGGTGCTGCGCGTGACCGATCTGGACGCGATGTTGCGTTTCTACTGCCAGGTGCTGGGCTGCAGCGTCGAACGCCGGCAAGACGCGATCGGCCTGGTGCAGTTGCGCGCCGGCCACTCGATGCTCGATCTGGTGCCGGTGGACGGCAAGCTCGGGCGCATGGGCGGCGCTGCGCCGGCCCGCGAGGGACGCAACCTGGATCATTTTTGTTTTCGTGTCGAACCGTTCGATGCCGAGGCCATCCGCTCGCACCTGCAGGCCCACGGCGCCGATCCCGGCCCGGTGGAGCAGCGCTATGGCGCCGAGGGCGAGGGCCCGTCGATCTATCTGGCCGATCCCGAGGGCAACGTGGTCGAGCTCAAGGGCCCGCCCGGTGGCTGATGCAAGGAACATGTTTTGCCGCGTTTCGTTTCCCCGCAGTCTCGTGCTGCGATGCCGTTCCGCGGCATTGCAGCCTCCTGATGAAAACCAACAAGGAGTTTCCATGAAGCGCCTGTCGCTGTTGTGCGGCCTCGCGATCGCGAGCGCCGGTGTCGTGGCCGCCGAGGCCACTGTCAACGTGTCTGCGCTCGATGCGCAAGGCATGCAGACGCCGATCGGCAGTGTGCGTCTGGTGGAGACGCGTTTCGGCCTCGCGCTGTATCCCAACCTGCGCAACCTGCAGCCCGGCATGCACGGCTTTCACGTGCACGAGAACCCGTCGTGCGCACCCACCGAGGCCGACGGCAAGAAGGTGCCCGGCGGCGGCGCTGGCGGCCACTACGACCCCGAGGCGACGAAGAAACACGGCGAACCCTGGGGCGGCGGCCACCTCGGCGACCTGCCGCCGCTGTTCGTGCTGCCCGACGGCACGGCCACCTCGCCGGTGTTGGCGCCGCGCTTGAAACTGTCGGACGTGCGCAACCGGTCGCTGATGGTGCACGCCGGCGGCGACAACCACGCCGACCACCCCGCGCCACTCGGTGGCGGCGGTGCGCGCGTGGCCTGCGGCGTGATCGGCGCGTGAGATCGCGGCGCGGCGCGCACGCCGCGCCCGGAAAGCGAGGCCCCCGATGATCCGCGGCATGCATGCGATGTTCTATTCGTCGGAGGCCGAGGCGCTGCGCGCTTTCTTGCGCGACAAGCTCAAGTTGCGGCACACCGACATCGGCGACGGCTGGCTGATCTTCGATCCGCCGGGCGCCGACCTCGGTGTGCATCCCACCGAGGCCGGCGGGCTGCCGTCGGGCGCGGCCGAGATCTCGTTCTTCTGCGACGACATTCAGGGCACGGTGGCCGAGCTGAAGGCGCAGGGCGTGGAGTTCACGCAAGGCGTCGAGGACCACGGCTATGGCCTGGTCACCTACTTCAAGGTGCCGGGCGCGTTCACCGTGCAGCTGTACCAACCGGCCTACGGCAAGCCCTGACGCGGCGCCGATTCGGCGCATTCCGCCACGCTCCCGGGGCGGTGGCGTGCGCAGGCGCTGCTGGCGCTCCACACAATCGGTGGCGTCATCAGGGAGGGAACCGCGATGCGCCACACGAGATCCATGGTTTGTGCCGCGATAGCGGCGTGGCTGTCGGCTTGCGCCGCGCCGAACACCGCGCCCACCGACGGCGCCGCGACGGCAGTGCCTGCGGCCTGCGCCGTGCCCGGCTACCTCACGGCCGACAAAGGCTGCGCGGTGGTGGCCGGCGGCGCGATCGGCAGCCAGTTCGCCGACCCCAAGATCACGTCGTTCTGGCACACGGTGAACGGCGAGATCACCGAGCAACTGCACGAGCGGCTGGCAGCCGAGCGCTACCGCGTGGTCAAGCTGGTGGTGCCGACCGAAGAGGCGCTGAACAACGAGAAGGTGGTGGTGCGAAGCCTCGCCGCCAATCGCTGCAGCCGCCTGATCCAGGTGTGGCACACGATCGACGAAGACAAGGGCGGCAAGTTCTTCCGCTTCGACGTGGTGGCAATGCGCATGCAGCCGAAGGCGCAGGATGCGGTGGCGCCGGGCGGCACGCAAGTCACCACGGTGGGCGAATTCAAGCGCGAGTACCGCTTTGCCCGCAACGCCGAGGTGTTCAAGACCTTCCAGACCGGGCAGTTCGCCGGCACCGTGGCCCAAGACCTGCAACGCAGCGGCGTGCTCGAGCCGCTGCGCTGAACGCGGCACGACTTTCTGTCAACATCGCGGCGCTTGTTTCCACCGGAGGCCGCGATGGTCATCGTGCTTGCCAGCGTCATGCTGAAACAGGGCCGGCTCGACGACGCGCTGGCGCTGAGCCAGCAGCACGTGGCCCGTTCGCGCGCCGAGCCGGGCTGCCTGTCGCACGCCGTGCACCGCGACAGCGAGGACGCGCAGCGCATCGTGTTCGTCGAACGCTGGGCCGATCGCGCGGCGCTGGCGGCGCACTTCCAGGTGCCGGCTTCGCGCGGCTTCGTCAAGGCGCTGTCGGGCCTGGCCAGCGCACCGCCGCAGATGACGCTGTACGAAGCCGCCGAGATCACGCTGTAGCGCGGCGGATGGCGCGCCTGCCTCGCGCGGGCGTTCTAAGGGGGCTGCTCGGACGCGTGGAGGCCTGAATCCGCGCGCCTCAGAACTTGGTGTAGCCGCCGTCGATCACGAACTGCTCGCCGGTGGTGTAGGCCGACGCGTCGCTCGCCAGGTAGACCGCGATGCCGCCGAAGTCGTCGATCTCGCCCCAGCGGCGCGCTGGGATGCGCGGCATCACGGCGTTGGCGAACTTGTCGTTGCCGACCGCCTTCTCGGTCATCTCGGTGACGATCCAGCCCGGCAGGATCGAGTTGACGCGGATCTTGTGGCGCGCCAGCTCGACCGCCAGCGCACGCACGTAGGACGTGACCGCGCCCTTGCTGGCGCCGTAGTGGCTGTTGCGCGCCGCGCCTTCGAGCGCCGCGGTGCTGGCGGTGGCGATGAGCGAGCCGCCACGACCGCGCGCGGCCATGTGGCGCGCGGCGGCGCGAAAGGTGAGGAACACGCCTTCGACATTGATGCGCTGCACGCGGCGGAACTCCTCCAGCGTCATCTCCATCATCGGCGTGCCCTTGCTGCTGACGCCCGCGTTGGCGAAGCACGCATCGACGGTGCCACCCAGCGCCACCACCGACTGCGCGAACGTGGCCTCGAGTTGCGCCTCGTCGCCGACGTCGCACACGAAGGCGTGCACGCGCGACGCATCGCCGCACTCGCGCTGCAACGTGGCCTTCGCGGCCTCGGTCTTGTCGGCGCGCGAGCCCCAGATCGCCACGCTGGCGCCGGCGGCCAGCAGCGCGCGCGCCATGCCCAGGCCGATGCCGCCGTTGCCGCCGGTCACCACGGCGCTGCGGCCGCTCAAGTCGAACGGGGTGTACATGGCTCGTGCTCCCAGGCCTGTTGTCGAATGCGCCGGTCGGGACGATACGCGAGTTGGCGTGCCGCCCCTGTCAGCGACGAGAGCCGTTCGGTCGTCGCTTTCACCGTGGACCCGTGTCCCGCTTGAAATTTCATTACAGAATGGTCGCGCCGGACCGCGGGTTCATACGGGTCGCACTGGACGTGCCATGTGTTTTACGCTGGTCGTACCTGAAATTTGCTTTCAAGTCCGGAGGCCGTTCATGCCGATCGCAATCCATCATCGTGGCGTCGCGGCCGTGGCCGCGCTTGTGGCAGCCATCGTTCTGGCAGCACCCGAGCCGGCACGGGCCCAGGCCAAGTCGGCGCTCAATTTGGCGATGGTCGCCGAGCCGCCGACGCTCGACGTGCAATCCACGCCGGCCGACCTCGTCTGCATCATCATGCAGCACGTCTACGAAACGCTCTACACGTTCGACGCCAAATCGAACCTCGTGCCGATGCTGGCCGACGGCATGCCGAAGGTGTCGACCGACGGCAAGCTCTACAGCATCGCGCTGCGCAAGGGCATCAAGCTGCACAGCGGTCGCGAGCTGGATGCGGAAGACGTGGTGGCCAGCCTCAAGCGCTGGATGGAGGTGTCGCCGCGCGGCAAGTCGGTCCATGCGCAGGTGGAGAGCCTGGCAGCCAAGGGACCGCTCACCGTCGAGATCGCGCTGAAGAGTGCCTATGCGCCGCTGCTGGCGCAGCTGGCGATGCCGTCGGGCATGGCCGCCATCATGGCCAAGGAAACGCTGGCGCAGCCGCTGAAGGATTTCGTCGGCACCGGGCCCTACCAGTTCAAGGAGCGCAAGCCCGATCAATACGTGCTGCTCGCCCGATTCGACGGCTATTCGGCGCGCAAGGAGCCGCCCAGCGGCTACGGCGGCAAGCGCGAGGCGTCGGTGGACGAGCTGCGCTTCGTGCCGGTGCCCAACGCCAACACGCGCGTCGAGGCTGCCCTCGCGGGCCAGTTCCACTACGCCGATCTGTTGCCGATCGAGGCGCTGGGCCGGCTGGAGAAGGCGCAGGGCAAGGTGGTGCCGCTGCTCACGCCGTCGTTCGGCTTCCCGTACCTGGTGTTCAACACCAAGGAAGGTTCGATGTCGCAACAGGCCGTGCGCCAGGCGGCACAGACGGCCTTGGGACCCGGCGAGATGCTGGCCGGCGGCTTCGGCGACACCCGGTCGTTCATCGCCGAGGGCAACCACTTTCCCAAAGGCACGCCGTTCTATTCGGACGCCGGCACGGCGCAATACAACGAGCGCGACGCCAAGAAGGCCAAGGCCCTGGCCGAGAAGGCCGGATACAAGGGCGACGCGGTGCGCATCCTGACCAGCCGGCAATACGACTTCCACTACAACATGGCGCTGATCATGGCCGAGCAGTTGAAGCGCGCCGGCTTCAAGGCCGAGCTCAACGTGGTGGAGTGGGCCACGCTGCTGCAGCGCCGGGCTGACCCCAAGCTGTGGGACATCTACATCACCCACTCCGGCCTGTTCCCCGAGCCGATGCTCTCGCCGCCGCAACTCGGCGACGGCGCACCGGGGTGGTGGAGCTCGCCGGCCAAGACGCAGGCGCTGGCCGCGCTGAACCAGGAACCCAACCCGGCCAAGCGCGGCGCGCTGTGGGGCAAGGTGCAGCAAGTGGTCTACGACGAGGTGCCCTACATCCACGTCGGCAAGTTCGCCACCCTCTCGGCGCGCGCACCGTCGCTGCAGGGCTACACGCCGCACACCTATCCGTTCTTCTGGAACACCACGCTCAAGAACTAGGGCGGGCATCGGTGGGATTGCGTTCTTTCATCGGCGGTCGGGCGCTGAAGCGATGTGGCGCTTCTTGCTGAAGCGCACCAGCGGCATGCTGGTGGTGCTGTCGCTGGTGGCCGTGCTGGTGTTCGCGCTGACCCGCGTGGCGCCCGGCGACCCGGTGGCCGTGCTGCTGGGTGACCAGGCCACCGCCGACGACATCGCACGCGTGCAGAGGCTGTACGGGCTCGACCGCTCGCTGCCGGAGCAGTTCGCGTTGTGGCTGCAGCAGCTGGCGCAGGGCAACCTCGGCGACTCCATCTTCCTGCAGCGGCCGGTCACGCAGGCGCTGTGGGAGCGAGCGGAGCCGACGGCGCTGCTGGCGTTGATGGCGGTGGCGATCGCCACCGTCATCGGTGTGCCGTGCGGCGTGGTCTCTGCGGTGTTCCGTGGCAGCGCGTGGGACCAGCTGCTCACCGGATTCGCCATGCTCGGCGCGAGCATCCCGAGCTTCTGGTTCGGCCTAGTGCTGATGCAGATCTTCGCGGTGTCGCTGGGATGGTTCCCGGTGTCGGGCTACGGCGAGCCCGGCGCATCGCTGGCCCAGCGGCTGCACTGCCTGGTGCTGCCAGCCACGGTGTTGGGCGTGCTGAACTCGGCGCTGATCATCCGCTTCACGCGTGCCTCGATGCTCGACGTGCTGGGCGAAGACTATGTGCGCACCGCGCGTGCCAAGGGTTTGCCGGAGCGCCGCGTGATCTTCAAGCACGCGCTGCGCAACGCGCTGGTGCCCATCGTCACGGTGATCGGCTTGACGGTGGCGCTGATGATCGGCGGCGCGGTGGTCACCGAGACCGTCTTCGGCCTGCCGGGCGTCGGCAACCTGGTGGTCAGCGCCGTGACGCGGCGCGACTATCCCGTCATCCAGGGGGCGCTGCTGATCGTGGCCGCGATCTACGTGATCATCAACTTCCTGGTCGATCTGCTGTACACAGTGATCGATCCGAGGGTCCGGGCATGACGAGCGGCACCCTGCGCATGCCGCTCGCCGTGCGCAAGCTGTTTCGCCGCCGCATCGTGCTGATGGCCGCCGCGCTGCTGGTGGGGGTGCTCGCGGTCGCGCTGCTGGCCGGGCCGTTGAGCGGGCTCGACCCCAACGAGACGGCGGTGTTGCAGCGCCTGCGCTGGCCCTCGCTGGCGCATTGGCTCGGCACCGACGAACTCGGACGCGATCTGTTCGCGCGCATCGCCTACGGCGGGCGCTACTCGCTGGCCATCGCCGGCCTCACCGCGCTTGGTGCGGTGGCCGCCGGCACGGTGCTTGGCCTGGCGGCGGGCTACTTCGAGCGGCTCGACGCGCCGTTGATGCGCGTGGTCGACGCGATGATGTCGTTCCCCGACATCCTGCTCGCGATCGCGCTGGTCGGCATCCTGGGCCCGTCGATGCTCAACGTGGTGCTCGCGCTGGTGCTGGTGTACACGCCGCGTGTGGCGCGTGTGGTGCGCGCCTCCACGCTGGTCGTGCGCGAGCTGCTGTTCGTGGAGGCGGCGCGGGCGCTGGGAGCGCCCACCGTGCGCGTGCTGTGGCGGCACGTGCTGCCCAACCTGGTGTCGCCGATCACCGTGCAGGGCACTTTCATCTTCGCGTACGCGGTGCTGGCCGAGGCAGCGCTGTCGTTCCTCGGCGTCGGCGTGCCGCCGGAGATCCCCACCTGGGGCACGATGGTCGCCGGCAGCCAGGGCTATGCGCACCAGGCGCTGTGGATCGTGCTGTTTCCCGGCCTGGCGATCATCGTGACCGCGCTGTCGCTGCAGGTGCTCGGCGACGGCATCCGCGACCTGCTCGATCCGCGATTGCGTCGGACCGCGTGAGGGCAGGGCGACCGATGGACAGTCCCCGCACGACCGTGCACCAGCCCACGTCCATCGTCGCGCCGACGAACTCGCGGGTGCGCGACCAGGTGGCCGCCATCATCGGACGGGCCACGGCGTCGCGGCGCAAGGTGCTCGAGCTGATCCTGGAGGACCCGCAACGCGTGCTCGACGAGACGTTCGAGCACCTGGCGCAGCGCGCCAGCAGCTCGGTGCCCACGGTGATGCGCACCTGCCGCGATCTCGGCTATGCCGGCCTGCGCGAATTCAAGCTCGCGCTGGCGCAGGACCTGGCGGTGCGCGGCTCGCCGCTGAACCGCCGCGTGCGCATCAGCGACGACGTGCGACAGGTGATCGACAAGGTCTCGCGCGGCGCCGCGGCCGTGGTGCATGGCGTGCAGGCGCAGTTGTCGCCCGAGGCCGTGCAGGCGGCCGCCGACGCGCTGGTGAAAGCCGCCCGTGTGGACTGCTATGGCGTTGGCATCACGTCGAACTTCATGGCGATGGACCTGCACGCGCGGCTGTTCCGGCTCGGCGTGGTGTCGAACACCTACCTGGATCCGCACGTGCAGCTGATCTCGGCGTCCACCATCGACCGCCGCAGCGTGGTCATGGCGATCACCCACGTCGGTGGCATGCCGTCGCTGCTGGAGGCGGTGGACGTGGCGCGCGCGCGTGGCGCCACGATCATCGCGTTGACGCAGCGCGGCTCGCCGCTGGCGCGCATGGCCGACATCCTGCTCGCGATCGAGGTGGCGCCCGATCCGGTGATGCCGGTCGGACCCGAGGCCTACCTGGCGCACCTGACGGTGATCGAGATCCTCACGGTGCTGGTGGCACAGCGCCTCGGTGACAAGGCGGCACAGCGCCTGGCCCACATCCAGCAGATGCTGGCCACCCGCGGCGTCGACATGCATCCCCATCACGGACTGGGACAGGTGTCGCGCGCCGAGGCCCGCAGGAGCCGCCGGCGATGACCCGTGCCACGCTGCTGGAGCAGGGCCTCGTCGTCGACGGCAGCGGCGAGCCGGCGCGGGCGGACGACGTGCTGCTGCAGGGCGACCGCATCGTGGCGGTGGCACCGAACCTGCGCACGCAACTGCCAGCGGGCTGGTCGTTGAGCGACGTGGAGGTGGTGGACTGCCGCGGCCTGGTCGTGGCACCGGGCTTCATCGATGCACACACGCACGACGATGCGATCGTGCTCGAGGCGCCGGAGATGACGCCGAAGTTGACGCAGGGCATCACCACCGTGGTGACCGGCAACTGCGGGCTCTCGGTGGCGCCCTACGTGGTGGATGAACCGCAGGGCGCGCTGACGCTGCTGGGCCGGTCGTTCCGATTCGCATCGATGGCGGCTTATGTGCAAGCCGTGCAGCGCATGCAGCCGGCACTCAACGTGGCCCCGCTCGTCGGCCACACCACGCTGCGCCACGCGTGCATGGTCGACCTGTCGCGACCCGCCAGCGATACCGAGCTCGAGGCCATGTGTGTGCTGCTCGAGCGCTGCCTGGACGAAGGCGCGATCGGCCTGTCGTCCGGGCTGTTCTACGCCGAGGCGATGCCGGCGCCCGCCAGCGAGGTGACGGCGCTGGCGCGCGTGGTGGCGCGCCGCGGCGGTGTGTACGCCACGCATCTGCGTACCGAGATGGCCGACATCCTCGACGCGATGCACGAGGCCAGCGACACCGCTTTCGCCGCCGGCGTGCCGCTGATCATCTCGCACCACAAGTGCGCCGGGCCGGCCAATTGGGGCCGCACGCTGCAGACGCTGCCGCTGGTCGATCGCTTGGCCGAACGGCAGGAGATCGCGCTCGACGTGTACCCCTACGTGGCCGGATCCACCGTGCTGCGCGAGGACCTGGTCGACGAAGTCATCGACGTGCTGGTGAGTTGGTCGGCGCCCCATCCGGAGGCGACCGGGCGGCTGCTGTCTTCGATCGCCGACGAGTGGGGCGTGACGCAGCGCGAGGCGTGCATGCGGCTGAAACCCGGCGGTGCGTGCTACTTCCAGATGCACGAGGACGACGTCCGGCGCGTGCTCTCGCACGCACGCAGCATGATCGGCTCCGACGGCTTGCCGCATGACAAGCATCCGCATCCGCGGCTGTGGGGGGCGTTTCCCCGCGTGCTGTCCCACTACTGCCGCGAGCAACGGCTGTTGACGCTGGAACAGGCGGTGCACAAGATGACGGGCCTGCCAGCGCGGCACTTTCGCCTGAGTGGACGCGGCGAACTCCGTGCCGGATGGTTCGCCGATGTGGTCGTGTTCGACCCGGAGCGAGTGCGCGATCGCGCGACTTACGAGCAGCCCCTGCAGCGCAGTGACGGCATCGAGCGGGTCTACCTGAACGGACAGCTGGCGCTGACCGCACGCGATGCGGTGTGCCGGCTTCGTGCGGGAAGGGTCATTGCGAGGCCCGTTGCTGCGGGCTCAGAGCGCTCGTAGGTATTCCACCCGACTCGACGCCAGCGAGGCCGCCGCGGGTTGGCCGCGGCTGACACCCAGGCTGGGCAGACCGGCCGCGCGCCTAGCGCACGTACTTGCCGTCGAAGCGCACCTGCACCAGCTCGACGAACCGGGATCCAGCGATGCCACCGGTCGTGAAGTCGATTTCGATGCTTGCCAAGCGCAACTTCAGCGATCGCATGGCTGCGAGCAGGCGTGCGCGAGTGAGATCGCGTCCGGCTCGGCGCAGCCCTTCGATCATGACTTGGGCATTGATCCAGCCTTCGAACGAGTAGTAATTGGGTTCCGTCTTGCCCTGCTGCAGCGCGCGTTGGTACGTCTGGATCTCGGGATCGACGCTGGACCACGGATATGGGACGACCTGTGCGATCGCCAGGCCGCGCGCCTGCGCGCCGAGCGTTTTGGCGACGACCTCACCCGAGACGATCGACATGCCGTAGAACATCGGACTCACGCCCGCAGCGCGCATGGCAGGAAT
>DATKJN010000428.1:0-4505 GCA_035543655.1 Burkholderiaceae bacterium
CGATGTTCATGTAGCCGTCGCGCGTGCGGTACACGCCGGTGGGGATCGAGGTGGGGTGGTTGTTGCCGGCCTGCTTGGGCACCTCGCCCTTCATCAGCCAGCGCGCGGCCTGGAAGTCGAGCATGAACAGCTGCGCCTGCAGCAGCGAGGACTTCACCCATTGGCCGCGGCCCGACTTCTCGCGCTCGAGCAACGCCACCACGATGCCGTAGGCGCAGAAGATGCCTGCGCACAGGTCGGCGATCGGAATGCCCACACGCACAGGGCCCTGGCCCGGCAGCCCGGTGATGGACATCAACCCGCCCATGCCTTGGGCGATCTGATCAAAGCCGGGGCGCAGGCGATACGGACCGTCCTCCCCATATCCGGAAATGCTGCCGTAGACGAGGCGCGGGTTCACCGCGGCCATGGTCTCGTAGCCGATGCCGAGCCGTTCCTTCACATCGGGCCGGTAGTTCTCCACCAGCACATCGGCGCGTGCCACCAGCTTCTTCAGGATCGCAACCCCTTGGGGCGACTTGAGGTTCAGCGTCATGCCTCGCTTGTTGCGGTGCACGTTCTGAAAGTCGCTGTCGTCGCGCGGCCCGCCGACGCCCTCGCCTTCGTCCATTCCGGGCGGCATCTCGACCTTGATGACCTGGGCGCCCCAATCGGCGAGCTGGCGCACGGCCGTCGGTCCCGCACGCACGCGCGTCAGGTCGATCACGGTGAGGTGCGAGAGCGCGTTGGAGGCCAGCATCGGTTCAGTCTCCAGCAGGTCGTGGGGTCAAAACGAACAACTCACTTGCCGGTCCAGCGCGGCGGTCGCTTCTCAACGAAAGCACGCACGCCCTCGCGAAAGTCGGCGCTGCCATAAGTGGCGGCGATGAGGTCATCGCCGTCGGGCAGCGCACGCGACTCCTGGATTCGTCGCACCGCTTCCTTGGTGACCCACAGCGTGATCGGTGCATGCGAGGCGACCGTGTGCGCGAGTTCGCGCACACGCGCATCGATCGCGTCGGCGGCCACGATCTCGTGCACGAAGCCCGCGGCCAACGCTTCGTCGGCGGGCATCAGGCGCGCGGTGAAGATCAGCTCCTTCAGGCGCGACGGCCCGAGCAAGTCGAGGTAGCGCGCGTACGCACGCATCGACAGGCAGTTGCCGAGAGTGCGCGCAATCGGCGCGCCGAAGCGTGCATCGGGCGTGGCGATGCGCAAGTCGGCCCCGGCCGCGATGCCGAAGCCGCCGCCGACCGCGAAGCCCTGAATCTGCGCGATCACCGGCTTCTTGACGCGCGCGATGCGGCCGCTGCGCTGGTCGCCATCGCGCTCGTAGCGCAAACCGTCCTCGCCGCTCTTGAACTCACTGAACTGACTGATGTCGGTGCCGGCGACGAACGCTTTGCCGCCCGCCCCCTTGAGAACGAGCACGCGCACCGAGTCGTCGGCATCGACCTCTTCGCAGGTGTCGTACAGGCGCTGGTACATCTCCCAAGTCATCGCGTTGCGCGCCTCGGGACGATTGAAAGTGAGCGTGACGATCGGACCGTCGCGCGTGACGAGCACGTGGTCCTTGGGTGCGGCGGCGGTCGGGTCCACGGTGTGATGCGTCATCGCGATGGGTGGCGGTGGCGATGATCGTAGCAGTTGCCTCCGTGATTGCACTGGTCCGGGGCAACCCGGGTGTGAGTCGCGCAGGGCCGGTGCTAGAGTGAATTTCGAACTGCACGCACGCCACCGCAGGCCCGCTGTCGGTTTCTTGCGTGCACGGGTTGCAACCACGCGAGAGGAGTTTCAGAGATGAACACACGGCGTGTGCTCGCTGCTTCGTTGGCATCACTGGCATGGGCCTGCGTCTCGATGGGCGCACAAGCCCAAGCCGGCTACCCGAGCAAGAACATCGAAGTCGTGGTGCCGTTCGCCCCGGGTGGTGGCACCGACAACCTGATGCGCACCATCACCGGCATCATGGACGAGAACAAGTGGTCGCCGGTTGCGCTCAACGTCAACAACCGGGTCGGCGGCAGCGGCACCGTCGGGTACAGCTACCTGATCAGCAAGAAGGGCGATTCTCACGTCGTGGCCGGGGCCACCCCGATGGTGGTGTCGGGCAAGCTGCAGGGTCGCCTGCCGGGCAACCACCGCGATGCGATGACCATGCTGATGATCGTGGCCATCGATGAACTCACGCTGGCGGTGCGCACCGAATCACCCTACAAGACGATCGAAGAGTTCGTCAGCGCGGCGCGTGCCAAATCGGGCCAGCTCACCGTGGGCGGCACCGGCACGCACAACGAGGATCACATCTTTGCGCACCTGTTCGAGGAGGCTGCGAAGATCAAGCTGAAGTACGTGCCCTTCAATTCGGGCGGTGAAGTGACCGCGGCGCTGATGGGCGGCCACATCGACGGCGGCATCATGAACCCCAACGAGATCGCCGCGCAGGTCGAGGCCGGCAAGGCCAAGAACCTCGCCGTGGCCGCGCGCAAGCGCATGCCCGACGCACCCGACGTGCCAACCTTCGCCGAGAAAGGGATGCCGTTCTACTGGGAGCAGATGCGGGGCATCATCGGTCCAGCCAACATGTCGCCCGAGGCGGTGGCCTGGTGGCAGGACACGCTGAAGAAGGTGACCAACACCAAGAAGTGGCAGGAGGACTACATCAAGCGCAACCTGCTCACGCCGACCCAATGGACCGGCGAGGAAGCGAACAAGTACCTCGACAGCATCACCGGCCAGTATGAGACCGCGCTGGGCGCACTCGGCGGACTGAAGAAGTAAGGCACCCGGGTCCCTCACGGTGCGCAGCGCTGACCGAACAGCCGGCGCGGTGTTGCTGGCGCTGGCGGTGGCGTTCAGCGCCGGCGCGCTGCGGCAGTACGCCTACTGGGGTCCCAACGGACCCGGCCCGGCGTTCCTGCCGTTCTGGCTCGGCCTGGTGATGGCGGTGCTCGCGACGATGCTGCTCGTCGGTGCGCTGCGCACGAAAGACCCGGGCGCAAGTTGGTTGCCCAGCGGCGAAGGCGTGCGCCGGCTCGCGTTCGTGCTGGGCGCCACCATCGCATACGTGGCGCTGCTCAACCTGCTGGGCATGGTCGTGGCCACGGTGCTGTTCCTGATCGTGCTGATGCGCGTGCTCGATCGTTGTGGATGGCCGCTCACGCTGGCCGTGGCGCTGGCCACCGCGGGATCGATCTACTTCGTGTTCGGCCGCTGGCTGAAGGTGCCATTGCCCACCGGTGTGCTGGGCTTCTGACGCGACGATGGATTTCTTCAGCAACCTGATGCTCGGTTTCTCGGTGGCGTTGACACCGTTCAACCTGATGATGGCCGTGGTCGGCGTTCTGCTCGGCATCCTGATCGGGGCGCTGCCCGGCGTGGGGCCGCCTTCGGGCGTGGCACTGCTGCTGCCACTCACCTTCGGCATGGACCCGACCTCCGGCATCATCATGCTGGCCGCGCTGTACGCCGGCACGATGTACGGCGGGACCATCACCGCCGTGCTGATCAACACGCCGGGCGAGTCGGCCTCGGTGGTCACGTGCCTGGACGGACATCAGATGGCGCTGCAGGGGCGCGCCGGGCCTGCGCTCGGCATCGCGGCCTTCGGTTCGTTCATCGCTGGCACGATCGGCGTGGTGTTGCTGATGCTGGTGTCGCCGGCGTTGGCGCGCTGGTCGCTCGCCTTCGGCCCGCCGGAAACCTTTGCGCTGATGCTGCTCGGCCTGACCACGGTCACGCTGCTGGCCGGTGACAGCCCGGTCAAGACCTACATCAGCATGGTGTTCGGACTGATGCTCGCCATGGTCGGCTTCGACGTCATCTCCGGCGAGGCGCGCTTCGCCTTCGGCATTCCCGAGATGATGGACGGCATCGACTTCCTGCCGGTGGCCATTGGCCTGTTCGGCCTGGGCGAGGTGCTGGCCGGTGCCGAGACCAAGGGCGGCGCGCTGGTCAAGGGGCGCTATGGCTTGCGCGATGTGATGCCCACCGCCGCCGACTGGGTGCGCAGCCGCTGGGCCATCGCGCGCGGCACCGCGCTCGGCTTCGCCGTCGGCATCCTGCCGGGCGCGGGCCCGACCATCGCCACCTTCATGTCCTACACGCTGGAGAAGAAGGTCTCGAAACACCCGGAGGAATTCGGCCGCGGCGCGATCGAGGGTGTGGCCGCGCCCGAGTCGGCCAACAACGCCGCCGCCACGGGTGCGATGGTGCCCATGCTGACACTGGGCATTCCGGGCTCGGCGACCACCGCCATCATGCTCGGTGGATTGATGATGTGGGGCTTGCGGCCCGGTCCGCTGCTGTTCGAGAAGAACCCGCAATTCGTCTGGGGCCTGATCGCGTCGCAGTACATCGCCAACGTGATGCTGCTGGTGTTGAGCACCGCGTTCATCCCGCTGTTCGTGCGCGCGCTGCGCGTGCCCTATGCGGTGCTGATGCCGATCATCATCGCGCTGTGCGTCACCGGCTCGTATTCGTTGAAGAACAGCGTGTGGGACGTGGGGCAGATGCTGGTCTTCGGC
>DATKJN010000429.1:0-4358 GCA_035543655.1 Burkholderiaceae bacterium
TGAGGCGAGCGCCATGATTCCTTCACGCGTCACGCTGGTCGAAGTGGGGCCGCGCGACGGCCTGCAAAACGAAAAAGAACCGGTCGCCACCGAGCACAAGGTGGCGCTGGTGCAGCGCCTGCAGGCGGCCGGGTTGCGCGAGATCGAGGTCACCAGCTTCGTCAGCCCCAAGTGGGTGCCGCAGATGGCCGACAACGCGCAGGTGATGGCCGGCATTCGGCGCCAGCCCGGCGTGCGCTACTCGGTGCTCACCCCCAACATGAAGGGGTTGGAGGCGGCCCTGTCGTCCCGGCCCGACGAGATCGTGGTGTTCGGTGCAGCCACCGAGGCGTTCAGCCAGCGCAACATCAACTGCTCGATTGCCGAGAGCATCGAGCGGTTCGCGCCGGTGGTGGCGGCGGCACGCGCCGCCGGCATCAAGGTGCGCGGCGCGGTGTCGTGTGCGCTCGGCTGCCCGTACCAGGGCGACGTGTCGGCCGACGAGGTGGAACATGTGGTCCGGCTGCTCAAGGAGATCGGCGTGCAGCACGTCGGCATCGCCGACACCATCGGTGTGGGCACCCCGCGCAAGGCGCAAGCGATGCTCGAGCGTGCGCTCAAGCACTATCCGCTCGACGAAGTGAGCGGGCATTTCCACGACACCTATGGCCAGGCGCTGTCGAACATCTACGCCTGCATGGAGATCGGCGTGTTCACCTTCGACGCCAGCGTCGCCGGCCTGGGCGGCTGCCCGTATGCCAAGGGCGCAACCGGCAACGTGGCCACCGAAGACGTGGTGTTCATGCTCGACGGACTCGGTGTCGAGACCGGCATCGACATCGACGCGCTGGTCGACGCCGGTGCGGCCATCTCCGAGCGGCTGGGCCGCCCGCCGGTGTCGCGCGTGGGGCGCGCGCTGTTGGCCAAGCGCGGCAAGGCGTTCGTGCAGTGAACCCGCTGAGCGACGACGCCGACCGACCCGACGGCTTCCAGCGCGTGGCCCGGGCGCTGCGCGAACTCGGCCATGCGAACGCGCCGCTGTGGCTCGACGTGGCGGCGCGCACGTCGCAGGAGGCGGCCGATGCGCTGGGCATCGCGGTCGGGCAGATTGCCAAGAGCGTGATCTTCCGCCGTCGCAGCGACGACCGCGCCGTGCTGGTGATCGCCTCGGGCGACCGCCGCGTCGACGAGAAGAAGGTCGGCGCCGTCACCGGCGAACTCGGCCGTGCCGATGCGCAGTTCGTGCGCCTCGCCACCGGTTTCGTCATCGGCGGCGTCGCGCCGCTGGCGCATGCCACCGCGCCCGTCACGCTGATCGACCGCGATCTGTTTCGTTTCGGCGAGATCTGGGCCGCGGCCGGGCACCCCAACGGCGTGTTCAAGCTGACGCCGCAAGATCTCGAACGCTACACCGGCGCGCCGGTGGCCGACGTGGTGGTCGCGTGAACCAGGCGGTGAGCGGCGTGGCTTCGCCGTGCATCAACGTCTGCCGCATGGATGCTTCCAGCGGCCTGTGCGAGGGCTGCCTGCGCACGATCGAAGAGATCGCGGCCTGGGGCACGATGGGCGACGACGACAAGCGCGCGGTGTGGCAACGGCTGGAGCAGCGACGCGCCGTGTGGCCTCGACCGTCCGCAGAGGTGACTCGATGAAGCGCATCGGATTCTGGTTCGACGTGATCTCGCCGTTCGCGTACCTGGCCTTCGAGCACTTGCCGCAGGCGCTCGAAGGCTGCAGCTACGAGGTGCAGTACCGCCCGGTGCTGTTCGCCGGCCTGCTCGGCCACTGGGGCCAGAAGGGCCCGGCCGAGGTCGAGCCGAAGCGGCAGTGGACGTTTCGGCACATCGCCTGGCTGTCGCACACGCTCAAGGTGCCGATCGACACGCCGGCATCGCACCCGTTCAACCCGTTGCCCTTGCTGCGGCTCGCACTGGCCTG
The DNA here is from genome assembly GCA_035543655.1 of Burkholderiaceae bacterium. GTDB lineage: Bacteria > Pseudomonadota > Gammaproteobacteria > Burkholderiales > Burkholderiaceae_C > JAEUPI01. Next base: position 1,918 of record DATKJN010000429.1, read on the forward strand.
CGCGCAGCCGGGCACCCCAACGGCGTGTTCAAGCTGACGCCGCAGGATCTCGAACGCTACACCGGCGCGCCGGTGGCCGACGTGGTGGTGGCGTGAACCAGGCGGTGAGCGGCGTGGCGTCGCCGTGCATCAACGTGTGCCGCATGGATGCGGCCAGCGGCCTGTGCGAGGGTTGCCTGCGCACGATCGAAGAGATCGCGGCCTGGGGCACGATGGGCGATGACGACAAGCGCGCGGTGTGGCAACGCCTGGAGCAGCGACGCGCCGTGTGGCCTCGACCGTCCGCAGAGGTGACTCGATGAAGCGCATCGGATTCTGGTTCGACGTCATCTCACCGTTCGCCTACCTGGCCTTCGAGCACTTGCCGCAGGTGCTTGAAGGCTGCAGCTACGAGGTGCAATACCGCCCGGTGCTGTTCGCCGGCTTGCTCGGCCACTGGGGCCAGAAAGGCCCGGCCGAGGTCGAGCCGAAGCGGCAGTGGACGTTTCGCCACATCGCCTGGCTGTCGCACACGCTCAAGGTGCCGATCGACACGCCGGCATCGCACCCGTTCAACCCGTTGCCCTTGCTGCGGCTCGCACTGGCCTGCGCGCAGCCGGGCACCCTGCCGAACCGGCGTGTCGTCGAGGCCCTGATGCGGCACGTGTGGCGCGGCGGCGCCGATGCCAGCGACCCGCAACGCCTGCGTGCGCTGGCCGAGCAACTTGCGCCGGTGCGCGATCCGGCCGGCGACGACGTGAAGAAGGAGCTGCGCGTGTTGAGCGACCAAGCCCTTCAGCGCGGCGTGTTCGGCGTGCCGACCCTCGACGTCGACGGCCGCTTGTTCTGGGGCATCGACGCATTGCCGATGGTGCGCGCCGCGCTGCAGGACGACGCCTGGTTCCGCGGCCCCGATTGGGATGCGGCTGCGGTCAAGAGGCCGGGCGTCACCCGGTGAGCGAAGCAGTGTCGCGTGCCGCGATGCGTGCCGACAGCGCCGAGCCGCGCCGGCGCAGAAAAGCCAGCAGGCACGCGTCGTAGTCGTCCGCCACCGCGTCGCGCACCGACGCGCGCTGCGCCAACCGCCTGCGCCACGCGGTGACCCTGGGCGTTGCCGCGAAGAAGGCGAAGTCGCCGATGCGCTCGAAGGTGTCGAAGTAGCGGAACACCGGGCCGAACACCGCGTCGACGATCGAGAAGTGCTCGCCGTCGAACCACGGCCCGTCGCTCAACGCTGCCTCCAGCGTCACGAGTCGTTGCACCAACTCGTCGCGACGCGCCAGCAGGCTCGCCTCATCGGGCGCGCCGTAGAACGCGGCAATGCCATTCAGCACGGCCGAGCCGAACTCCATCCACGCGCGGTGGCGTGCACGCTGCAGCGCGTCGGCGGGATGCAGCCGTGGCTGCAGCGTGTCGTCGAGGTACTCGCAGATCACCGCCGACTCGAAGATCGGCGTGTCGCCGACCAGCAGCACCGGCGTCTTGCCGAGCGGTGACACGGTGCGGAACCAATCCGGCTTGTTCGCCAGGTCGACGTCGCGCCGCACGAACGGCACGCGCTTCTCGGTGAGGACGATGGCCGCGCGTTGCACGTACGGGCACAACACATGGCTGACCAGCGTGAGAGCCGATGTCATTGCCGCGCCCCTTCAGCGTGCGGCCGGCGCCAGGCGGGCACTGCGGCGCAGTGCCCACGCGCCGTCGCCGGCGAGCCACAACGCGAGCGAGCTGACCAGCAGGAACACCGGGTACTCCCAGCCGCCGCCCTGGGCCGTGTGCAGCCAACCATTCGGCAGGTGCACCCACGCCACGGTGAGCAGGATCGGCAGCGACAGCAGCGCGGCCTGGCGGGCAAAGATGCCGAACATCAGCGCGGCACCGATGGCCAGCTCGGCGGCGAACACCGGCGCCACCAGGACCCCGGGAAGGCCCACCGACTGGAAGTACTGCGCCGTGCCCGCGAAGGTGAACACCAGTGGCTTCAGCATCGCGTGGGCGATCCACATCGAGCCCAACGCGAGTCGCAGCAGCAGAAGACCCCATGCGGTGGACGAAGGTGCGGTCGCGGTCGCCACGGTGGCGGGCGCGCCGGAGAGAACAGCGGACATGTGAGCTCCAAGGGTTGATCAATCGATGGCGTGAATCTAGGATTGCGACGTTGCATTGAAAATAGGACAGATCGCAAAGCATGAATGCATCCATGCAAAGAGACATCGATGCCAGCGAACTGGCTTTGCTGCTGTCGCTGGTGCGAGGCGGTAACCTCGCTGCGGCCGCGCAACTCGCCGGCGTCGACAGCTCGACGGTGTTCCGCACCGTGCAGCGCACCGAGAAGTCGCTCGGCCAGCGCCTGTTCGAGCGCTCGCGCGAGGGCTATCGCGCCACCGAGCTCGGCCAGCGGCTGGCCGAACACGCCGAGCGCATCGAGGCCGAGCTCGAGGCGGCGCGCTCGCTGGCGCAGG
>DATKJN010000430.1:0-2858 GCA_035543655.1 Burkholderiaceae bacterium
CACCCCGCGGCGATAGCGCGCGCCACCCCTGCAGCACGACCTCGACACTCAGGCTCATGATTTCGGCGCCGGGCGTCAATGCGCGCGGACCGAGCACTCGCACGTTGCCGCTTGGCGAGCGCGGCTTCCAGCGTTGCCAGCCCGCGCTGCCGTACAACACAAGCAGCGGGCAGTCCATCGCGCCGGCGATGTGCGCGGGCCCGGTGTCGACCGAAATCATGCTGTGCGCGCGCGCCGTCAGGCCGACGACCCGCTGCAGCGTGGGTTGCATCGCGGCCACGTTGACGACGCGCGCACCGGCCGGCGGCGCGCCGGCGGCATCGACGATCTCCTGCACCAGGCCGCGCTCGCGCGACGACCCGCACACGAGCGCGGCGGCCCCGGGCACCTCGGCCAGCACCGCGCGCACCACCGCCCCCCAGCGTTCGGGCGGCCAGTGCTTGTCGTGTGCCGCGGTGGCGATGCGGCCGCGCTTGTGCGTTTTCTTGTGGCCCGGTTGCAGCAGCACGAGCGGGCGATCGGCCAGCCCGTGCTGACGCAACCAAGCCTCGGTTTGTGCATGCCAGTCGGGTGGCACGTGCAGGCGCGGGCGAGCGGCCACCAGTGGACGCCGAGCCGGGCCGGGTGCCGCGCGGGCATCGAGTTGCGCCACGTCGAGCCACCAGTCGGCCCAGTGCGCTTCGTTGCCCGGCCAGTGTTGCCATGCCCGCACCAGACGGTCCTCCGGCAGGCCGGCCTCCTGCACGATGCGCTCGGCATGCACATCGGGGTCGCAGAGGTAGATCGGCCCGCGGTGCGCGCGCAGCCATTGGCGCGCCGACCATCGCGATGGCATCAACCAGAACGGCGCGCGGCGGCTGTAGACCAAACGAACCTCCGACACTGCAGGGTCGGCCTGCAACAGCAGCGGAGTCCAGGCACCCGACGCCAGCAGGTGCACCGGCTTGCCGTAGCGCTGCCACAAGGCCTCCAGCAGCACGGTCAGCAGCACCAGGTCGCCGACCGCCGGAAACCGCATCACCACCGGCGCGTGAGGATCGGCGGTACGGGGGCCGTGGATGTCGGACAAGGCGATCGGCATGCAGATGCCGGGAATGCAGCGGGCCGCAGTCTATCCGGGAGCCGCCATGGCGATGCGGCGCGTGCGCAACGCCAGCAGTTCATTGCCGATCAGCGCGGCGATCACCAGCGTGCCGCCGGTCAATGCGGCCGAACCCGGCGTTTCGCCCGCACCGAGCCAGGCCCACGCGACGCCGAAGATCACTTCGAGCAGCGCCAGCAGCGCGATCTCGGGCCCGGGCAGCACGCGCGCCAGCCACACCGCCAGCAGACAGGGGATCGACAGTTGCAGCACGCCCAGCAGCGCCAGCAGCGCGAGGTCATGGCCCGATGCGCGCAGCGGCCAGCCCAGCGGCAGCGACGCCAGCGCCGACAGCACGGCCCCGATCCAGACGGCGGGCAGCATGTCGTGCGAAGGCTCGTCGGGGTCGGCGCTGCCGTGCGAAATGTGCTGCAGCAAGGTCCAGTTCGCCGCGCCGGCCAGCGGCACCGCCAAGGCCACCGCCATGCCGGCCAACGCACCGCTGCCGAGTTGCATCTCGCGGCCGAACATCCAGGCGATGCCGACACCGGCCACGGCGATCGCCACCCAGGTGCGGTGCGGGAGCCTATGGCGCAGCAGCACGCGCGCGAAGAGCGCGGTGATCAGCGGTGCGATCGCCAACGTGACCAGCACGTTGGCCACCGTGGTCAGCGTGATGGCCACCATGAAAGCGGTGAACATCACCGCCCAGCACACGCCGGAGGCCCACAGCGGCCAGCGCCCGCGCAGCACGTCGCGCCACCAACCCGCGCCACGCATTGCCGTGAGCGCCACCGTCAACGCCAGCACCGTGAATGCGCTGCGCCAGAACGTGACCTCGAAAGCACGCGCGGCCTCCAGATGGCGCGTGACGACGCCCGCGATGCTCCACATCAGCGTGACGAGGACCATCAAGCAAACGGCCTTCGAATGACTCATCTGTTCGGGGTTTCAGAGGGCCCGCGCGGCGGCTTGGGTTCACACCAGCCTGGAGCCCGGGCCGAGGGGCCCACCGGGCCACACCGCATGCGGTTCGGGCGATCCGCTCCTACACCGCTTCGCGCGCAGCGCGTTTGCGGTCGTGTTCCTTGAGGAACCGCTTGCGCAGGCGGATCGACTTGGGTGTGATCTCCACCAGTTCGTCGTCGGCGATGAACTCCACCGCGCTCTCCAGGGTCAGCTCGATCGCCGGCGTGATCTTGATCGCGTCTTCCTTGCCCGACACGCGGAAGTTGGTGAGCTGCTTCTGTCGCACCGCGTTGACCACCAGATCGTTGTCGCGGCTGTGGATGCCGACGATCATGCCCTCGTACACCGGATCGCCGGCCTTGACGAACATGCGGCCTCGGTCGTCGAGCTTGCCCAGCGCGTAGGTGACGATCTCGCCGTCTTCGTGGCTGATCAGCACGCCGTTCTTGCGGCCGCCGATCTCACCCTTGCCGGCCTCGTAGCCGTCGAAGATGTGGCTCATGAGGCCGGTGCCGCGCGTGATGTTGAGGAACTCGGTGGAAAAGCCGATCAATCCACGCGCGGGGACTCGATAGTCCAAGCGCACGCGACCGCGGCCGTCGCTTTGCATGTCGGCCAGCTCGCCTTTGCGCTGCCCCAGCTCCTGCATCACCGCGCCCTGGTGCTGATCTTCCACATCCACCGTCAGCAGCTCGATCGGCTCGTGCTTCTCGCCGTCGACCTCGTGCAGCACCACGCGCGGGCGCGACACCGCGAGCTCGTAGCCCTCGCGCCGCATGTTCTCCAGCAGGATCGTCAGGTGCAACTC
>DATKJN010000431.1:0-7076 GCA_035543655.1 Burkholderiaceae bacterium
GGCAGGTGCGTGGCAATGAACGCCACGTGAAAGCCGCAGACGAAGAAGCCGACGCATAGCCAGCGGTAGCTCGGCAACGCCCAGGCGCGCGCCAGCACCGCGCGCACGCCCTCGCGTGGCGCAACCGATGACGCCGGGGCACCGGGCGCGACGGCGGCCTTCTCGTGCGACCGCGTGCGCAACACCCATGCGGCAGGCAGCGCCAGCAGCGTGAACGCCGCCAGGCTGTACAACGCAGCGGCCCAGCCTGCGGCCGCGGTGATGCCCTGCGCCACCGGCGCGAAGATGAACTGGCCGAACGAGCCACCGGCATTGACGATGCCGCTCGCCAGCCCGCGGCGCTCGAGCGGCACCAGCCGCGTGGTGGCGGCCATCAGCACCGCCGGCCCGGCCATGCCGGCGCCACCCGCGGCCAGCACGCCGATCGCGAAGATCAGCCCGGCAGTGCTCGACATGAACGGCACCAGCGCCGTGCCCAGCGCCACCAGCAGCAAGCCGACGATCAACACCCGCCCGGCACCAATCCGATCGGCCACGATGCCGGCCACGGGCTGCGTCAAGCCCCACCACAACTGTCCGAACGCGAAGGCCAGGCTCACGGCGGCCAGCCCGACGCCGGTGTGCGTGTTGAGCGTGTTGACGAACAGGCCCATCGACTGGCGCGCTCCCATCGTCAGCGCGAACGTACCGGCGGCGGCGAGCAGCACCCACAGCAGAGGCGGCAGACCCGGCATGGCTGGGCGGGGATGATTCATGGGCGAGGTCCTCCGGTGTCGAGATCGGCCAGACAGGCGTCGATCAGTTCGTGCAGGCGCGCAACGCGCGCATCGCCCAGGCGGGCGTTGAGGGCGAGCTGCGCCTGCTTCCAGGCCCGATGGGCTTCGGCATGTTTGGCGCGCCCCGCCTCGGTGGCGCTGATCAGGCGGCTGCGCCCGTCGGCCCCGGGGCCCATCTCGATCCATCCGTGCGCGACCAGCGGCTGCAGGTTGCGCGTCAAGGTCGAGGCCTCGAGGTTCATGCGGTGTGCCAGGTCCACCGGCTGAATCGGCCCCTGCTGCACCACGTGGGTCAGCAGCGAATACTGGGTGATCTTCAAGCCAGTGCCGGCCACGTAGCCGTCGTAGTGGCGCGTCATCGCGCGCGACAGCTGGCGCAGCTTGAAGTTGGTGCAGCCGCGGGGCTTGGCCGTGGTCGCGCTGGCGTTCATGTGATCATTGTATCTACAATCGTTGTAGCTACAACCATTCCACTCACGACCGCAAAGAGGGCATTGCCATGCACCAGCCGCCGACCCGATCAGCCGCCGACGCTGAACACACGCTGCAGCGCTGGCGTGCCCGTGAAGGCGAGCTGGCCGCACGGGCCGCGCCGGTCGGCGTGGCCCGGCTGGATCAGATCGCTGGCAAGACGGGGTTGCAGCTGTTCGAAGCCATGTTGGCCGGCGAGCTGCCGCGCGCACCGATCACCACCACGCTCCAGTTCTGGCTCGTCGAGGCCACCGTGGGCCATGCCGAGTTCCAGGGCACCCCGGCGTTCGAGCACTACAACCCGCTGGGCGGCGTGCACGGTGGCTGGATGGCCACGCTGCTCGACTCGTGCGTGGGCTGCGCGGTGCACACACTGCTGCCGCCCGGCAAGGCCTACACCACGCTGGAGTTGAAGGTGAACTTCGTCAAAGGCCTGAGCGACCGCGTGCCGCTGGTGCGCGCCATCGGTGACGTGATCCACTCGGGCAGCCGCGTTGCCACCGCCGAAGGACGCCTGATCGGGCCCGATGGCACACTGTACGCCCACGCCACGACCACCTGCCTGATCTTCGACGCACGATGAGAATCCTCCACACCATGCTGCGGGTGGGCAACCTGCAGCGCTCGATCGCTTTCTACACCCAGGTGCTCGGCATGAAGCTGCTGCGCACCACCGAGCGGCCCGAGCAGAAGTACGACCTCGCGTTCCTCGGCTACGGCTCGAACCCCGAGCATGCCGAGATCGAGCTCACCTACAACTACGGGACCGAGAAATACGAGATGGGCGGCGCCTACGGCCACATCGCGATCGGCGTGGCCGATGTCGCGGCCACCTGCGAGTCGGTGCGCAGCAAGGCGCAGTCGCTCGGCGGCGCGATCACGCGCGAGGCCGGTCCGGTGAAGGGCGGCACGACCATCATCGCGTTCATCGCCGACCCCGACGGCTACAAGATCGAGCTGATCCAGCGCGATCAGTGAGTGGGCTTGCGCAACGCGCTCGCTTCGCGAGCGAGCCGCGTGATACGCGCCCAATCGCCCTGCTCCATCGCATCGGCCGGTGTCAGCCATGAGCCGCCGCACACGCGCACATTGGGCAGCGCAAGGAACTGCGGCGCGTTGTCCGGCGTGAGGCCACCCGTCGGGCAGAACGTCACATCGGGAAACGGCCCGTGCAGGGCCTTGAGCATCGCCACGCCACCAGCCGGCACCGCAGGAAAGAACTTCAGGAACGTGAGACCGTCGGCGGTGGCGGCCATCACTTCGCTCGCTGTCGCCACTCCGGGCAGCAACGCAAGACCCACATCGCGACAAGTGGCGCCGATCTCTCGCGTGTAGCCCGGGCTCACGCCGAACCAGCAACCCGCGTCGCTCGCGGCGCGCACATCGGCCGCGCTGCGCAGCGTGCCGGCTCCGAGGATCGCCTTGGGGACCGCCTTGGCGATCGCCTCGATGCACTTCAGCGCCACCGGGGTGCGCAGCGTCACCTCGAGCACCTTGACACCGCCCTCGAGCAGCGCCTCGGCCATCGGCACCGCGTGCTCGACGCGGTTCAGCACGATGACCGGAATCACCGGCCCGTGGCCGGGCAACGAGAGCGTGTCGATCATCGTCTGTCCTTCAAAGCCAGCTGCAGGCGCCCTGCTCGGCGCTGTTGACGTTGCGGCGCATGCCGGCGAACAGCTCGCGGCCGAGGCCGTGCGCGTTGTCGTCGGCCTGGATCGGATCGATCGAGTCGGCCTCGCGCGAGGCCCAGGTGGCCTCGTCGACCAATGCTTGCAGCGTGCCAGAGCGTGCGTCGAGGCGGATCACGTCGCCGTTGCGCACCTTGGCCAGCGCGCCGCCGGCCAGGGCCTCGGGCGTGACGTGGATCGCCGCCGGCACCTTGCCCGAGGCGCCGCTCATGCGGCCATCGGTGACCAGCGCCACCTTGAATCCCTTGCCTTGCAGCACCGCCAGCGGTGGAGTCAGCTTGTGCAACTCGGGCATGCCGTTGGCCTGCGGCCCCTGGAAACGCACCACGGCCACGAGGTCGCGCTGCAACTGGCCGCTGGAGAACGCCGCCAGCAGCGCCTGCTGGCTGTCGAACACCACTGCCGGCGCCTCGATCACGTGGCGGTCGTCGGGCACCGCGGACACCTTGATCACGGCACGGCCGAGATTGCCGCGCAGCACACGCAAGCCGCCGGTGGGCGAGAACGGATCGCCCGCATTGCGCAGCACGCTGCCGTCGCCGCTCGCCGCGGGCAGGTCGCGCCATTGCAGCAGATCGCCGCGCTGCAGCTCGGGCTCGCGCGCGTAGGCGCGGATGCCGCGCGTGTCGACGGTGCGCACGTCGTCGTGCATCAGCCCGGCGTCGAGCAACTCGCGCAGCACGAAGCCGGTGCCGCCGGCGGCCTGGAACTGGTTCACGTCGGCCACGCCGTTGGGATACACCCGCGCCAGCAGCGGCACCACCGACGACAGCTCGTCGAAGTCGGTCCAGTCGATCATCAAACCGGCCGCACGCGCCACGGCCACCCAGTGGATCAGGTGGTTGGTCGAGCCGCCGGTGGCCAACAGCGCCACCATCGCATTGACGATGACGCGCTCGTCGACCAGATGACCGATCGGCAGCCGGCGCTGCCCCGGCACGATCGACAGCAAGGTGCGCACCGATGCGCGCGTGAGCGCCTCGCGCATCGGCGCGTGCGGGTGCACGAAGGCCGAACCCGGTACGTGCAGACCCATCGCCTCGAGCAGCATCTGATTGCTGTTGGCGGTGCCATAGAACGTGCACGTGCCCGGGCCGTGGTAGGCGGCCTGCTCGGCCTGCAGCAGCGCCTCGCGGCCGACCAGGCCCTGCGCATGCTGTTCGCGCACCTTGGACTTCTCGGTGTTCGACAGCCCCGAGCTCATCGGCCCGGCGGGCACGAACACGCACGGCAAGTGGCCGAAGTGCAACGCGCCGATCAGCAGCCCCGGCACGATCTTGTCGCACACGCCGAGCAGCAGCGCGCCGTCGAACACGTCGTGCGTGAGTGCGATCGCCGTGCCCATCGCGATGGTGTCGCGCGAGAACAGGCTCAACTCCATGCCCGGTTGACCCTGGGTCACACCGTCGCACATGGCCGGCACGCCGCCAGCCACCTGCGCGGTGGCGCCGAGCGCGCGTGCTTCGTCGCGGATCAGCGCCGGGAAGCCTTCATACGGCTGGTGCGCCGACAGCATGTCGTTGTAGGCGGTGACGATGCCGATGTTGGGCGCCCGTTCGGCGACCACGCGCAGGCGCTTGTCGGCCGGCAGGGCGGCGAACGCATGGGCGACGTTGGCGCAGCCGAGTCGGTCGGACCCGCGCGAGCGCGCCGCCAGACGGTCCACCCGCTCCAGGTAGGCCCGGCGCGGCGCCGCACTGCGGCGCGCGATCCGTTGAGTCACCTGCTGAACTGTTGCGTGCATGCCGTGATCATTTTCCGATGAAACCGAGTTGTGCCGTCAACGAAGGCCAAGACCACCCTCAGGCTCTGGCATTCTTAAACCCTGATGGACTCGATGCTTCCGAAACGCGACCCCGAGGAGCTGCTGTTGCGCGCCACAGCGCAGTGGGGCGGCCGCGATGACCTGTGGGTGTTCGGCTATGCCTCGCTGATCGCCCGGCCCGAGTTCGACGCCGACGAACACCGGCTGGCCCACGTGCGCGGCTGGCACCGCGCCCTGCGCATGCGCTCGCGCGTGAACCGTGGCACGCCGGAGCAACCGGGCCTGGTGTTCGCGCTGCTGCACGGCGGCTCGTGCCACGGCGTGGTCTACCGCGTACCGCGCAAGCGCGCCGCCGCCGAACTGCAGCGGCTGTGGTTGCGCGAGATGCCCACCGCGGTGTACGACCCGCGCTTCCTGCCCTGCCGCACCTCGCACGGCGAAGTGCGCGCGCTGGCCTTCACGCTGAGCCGGCAAAGCCCGAACTTCGTCGCGACGATGGCCGAACACGAGCTGCTGCACGTCTTCAAGCATGCACGCGGTCGCTTCGGCACCACGCTGGACTACCTGCTCGAGACCGCCGACGCATTGCGCCGACGCGGCCTGCGCGATCGCGAGATCGAGCGCATGGTCGAGCTGGCGCGATTGCACGCGCTGGCCTAGTCGTTGCCCTTCACGGCGACACGTCGGCCTTGGGCCGCGTTGCCGCCGCCGCGGGCGCGAACGCCGGCTCGGCGCTCGCCACGCGCCACCGCACGCGAGCCGGGGCATGTGACGGGTATGCTTGTGCGCGATGCCGTCCCCACCGGGCGTTGCCAGCGCCGCGCCCTTCCACGCCGAACCGTCGCCGTTTGCCATGGCGCTGAGCCTGGCACTGCTGCTCGGCACGCAGGCGATGGCCACCGATCTGTACCTGCCCGCGCTGCCGATGCTGGCTCGCGATCTGTCGGCCGACATGCCGGCAGTGCAGCTGACGATGGCGGTCTTCGTGCTGGCGTTCGGCCTCGCGCAGTTGTTATGGGGCCCGGTCGCCGACCGCTTCGGCCGCCGGCCGGTGCTGCGCGCCGGCGTGGCGCTGTTCGCGTTGGCTTCGTTGGGCGCCGCACTGGCGCGCGACGTCAGCGCGGTGGTCGTGTGGCGCGCCATCCAGGGCGCCGGCGTGGCCGCGGCGGTGGTGTGCGCGCGCGCGATGCTGCGCGACGTCTTCGAGCCGCATCGGGGTGCCCACGTGATGTCGCAGGCCCTCACGGGCCTCGGCTTGATCGCGATCGCCGCGCCGATCGCCGGCGGCGCGCTCGCCGCTGCAGCGGGCTGGCGGTCGACGATGGCCCTGCTGGCGGCGTTCGGCGCCGGCTTGCTGGCGTTCGTCGTGTGGCGCGTGCCCGAGACAGTGCGAGCACGCAATCCACAGGCTACCCAGGCCAGCGCACTGCTGGTGCAGTTGGGCCGTGCGTTGGCTCACCCGGCCTTTCGCGCGTGGACGCTGCTGGTGTGCGGCACCTATGGCGGCCTGATGGTGTTCCTGGCCGGCGCCAGCTTCGTGTTGATCGACCATCTCGGCCTCAGTGCGTGGCAATGCGGCCTGGCCATGGGCAGCAACTCGGTCGCGTACGTGGTCGGCACCTTCATCTGCCGCCGACTGCTGGCGCGCCACGGCCTGGTGGGCGCGGTGCAGCGCGGCGCTGCCTTCACCGCGCTGGCAGGCGTCGGCCTGGCCTGGACCGCGGCCGCCACGTCGACGCCCTCGGTGTGGGCGGTGCTGTTGCCGCAATGGATCTACGCACTCGGCCATGGGGTGCACCAGCCGTGCGGACAGGCCGGCGCGGTCGGACCGTTCCCGCATGCGGCGGGCGTGGCCTCGGCGCTGACCGGCTTCATGCTCGCACTGACCGGCGCGGCGGTCGCGCTGTGGCTCGGACAGCACCTGAGCGCGAGCCGGCCGCAGTCCTATTTCGCCGCGCTGGCTGCGATGGCCGGCCTCACCTCGCTGGTGGCGTGGACGCTGGTGCGGCGCAACGGCGCAGCGCACGCATGAGCCAGGCGCCGCGTGCGATGGTGTTGGCTGGGCCGACAGCCAGCGGCAAGAGCGCGCTGGCGATGGCGCTCGCCGAACGGATGCCGCTGGAGATCGTGAGCGTCGACTCGGCGCAGGTCTATCGGGGCATGGACATCGGCACGGCCAAGGCGAGCGCGGCCGAGCGAGAGCGTGTGCCGCACCACTTGATCGACATCATCGAACCGACCGACACGTACTCCGCGGCGCGCTTCGCTGCGGACGCCTCGCGCCTGATCGCCGACATCAACGCCCGCGGCCGCGCCGCGCTGTTGGTGGGCGGCACGATGTTGTATGTGAAGGCCCTGCTCGACGGGCTCGAT
>DATKJN010000432.1:0-2448 GCA_035543655.1 Burkholderiaceae bacterium
ACGCGAGCACGGGCTGCAGCATCAGGTCCTGTCGGCCGACGAGGTCCGTGCGCGCTACCCGGTGTTGAACCCCGAAGCGACGATGGTGGCGGTGTGGGAGCCGCGCGCCGGCGTGCTGTCGCCCGAGGCGTGCGTGCAGGCCCAGCTCGAGCAGGCGCGCGTGCACGGCGCGACCTTGTGCTTCGATGAGGCGGTGAGCCGTTGGCAGGCGGAGGCGGGCGGTGTGCGTGTCGTGACCGCAAGCGGCTCGTATCGCGCAAAGCAACTGGTGATCTGCGCCGGCGCCTGGGTCGGGTCGCTGTTGCCCGACATGAAGCTGCCGTTTCGCGTCGAGCGGCAGGTGCAGCACTGGTTCGCGCCGCACTCGCAAGCCAATGCGTTCACGCCGCAGCGGCTGCCGATCCACCTGTGGCAGTTCGATGGCGAGCGCTTCTTCTATGGCTTTCCCGACATGGGGGCCGGCCTGAAGATGGCGTTTCACCACCGCGGCGAGTTGGGTGCGGTGGATGCGCTGCGCCGCGAGGTCGATGCAGCCGAGGTGGAAGACGTGCGGCGTGCGATCCGACGTTTCGTGCCCAGCGGCGACGGCGCGTTGCGGGCCTCGAGCGTGTGCCTGTACACCAACACGCCCGACGAGCATTTCTGGATCGATCGCCATCCGTCGCACGCCAACGTGATCGTCGCCAGCCCGTGTTCGGGGCACGGCTTCAAGTTCGCGCCGGTGGTGGGCGAGATCGTGGGCGACCTGCTCGAAGACAAGGCGGCGCGCTTCGACCTGGCGGCGTTTCGCTGGCGCGGGGCCTGACGCGAAGCCTCGAGCCCGCGGTGGCGCCGCGGGCTCGAGGTTCACTCACAGAGTGGGAATCAGCACCTTGCCGATCACGTGGATCACGCCATTGCTGGCGCGCACGTCGGTGGCGACGATCGGTGCCGGCGTGGCGGTGGTGTCGGTGATCGACAGCGGACTGGCGTTGACGGTGAGGGCTTGGCCGGACACGGTGTTGACCGGCGTGCCGAACGGGATCTGCGACGACAGCACCTGGCCGGACAGCACGTGATAGGTCAGCACCGTGGTGAGCTGCGGTGGGGTGAGTCCGGCCACGGTCGATGCGATGGCGGCGAATGCATCGTTGGTCGGTGCGAACACGGTGAACGGACCCGTGCCGCTCAACGTGCCTTGCAGGTTGGCCGTGACGACAGCGCCCACCAGCGTGCTGAAGGCCGGATTGGCTTGCGCCATCTGCACGATGTTGAGCACGCCCGGCGGCACCAGCACCTTGTCGATCGCGTGCACGACGCCGTTGCTCGCGGGCACGTCGGCTGTGGTGACGCGTGCGTTCGTCAGCACGGCATCGGTGATCGTCACGCCGCTGCTCGTGTTGAGCGTCAGCCTCGCCGGTGCGCCGTCGAAGGTGTAGGCGGTGGCCTGTGTCGATCCGCCGGCTGCAAGATCGGCCGCGCTCTTGCGTGCACCGAGCACGTGGTAGCTCAGGATGTTGGCCAGCGCGGGGGCGGGCAGCGCGTTGACCATGGCCGTGGCGTCGGCGAAGCCGAGTTGTGTGGCCAGCGTGTTGAACGCGGCATTGGTCGGCGCGAAGACGGTCAAGTTCGCGCTTGCGCTGGTCAGCGTCGAAACCAACCCGGCCTTCGTGGCCGCGGCGGTCAGCGCCGTGAAGCCGTTGGCTTGGGCCACTTCGGCCAAGTTGGCAGGCGGGGGATCGTCGTCGCCGCCGCAGGCGGCAAGGGTGGCGATGGCCAAAGCGGCCAGCAGGCGTGGGAACCAGCGTGTCATGGGATCTCCTCAGGGCATATCGAAGGACGCCGGTCCCGGGCGAGGGGATCGGCGCGACGCGTGGTGGCCACCGCCCCCTTGTACGGGGAGGCCGCGCCGATGGATCACTTCGGGACGCGCAGCCGCGCGCGGTCGCGCTTCTTCGAGGATGTGCCGTCGAGGAGGGAAGGGTCAGCGCACGAACGCCGGCCGTTTCGGATCGAAGGTCCAGCCGGGGATCAGGTATTGCATCGCCACGGCGTCGTCGCGCGCGCCGAGCCCGTGTTCGTTGTACAGGCGGTGCGCCTTCTCGACCTCGGCCATGTCGAGCTCGATGCCGAGTCCCGGTCTCTGCGGCACCTGCACGTGGCCGCCCACGATCTGCAGCGGCTCCTTCGTGAGGCGCTGGCCGTCCTGCCAGATCCAGTGCGTGTCGATCGCGGTTACCTTGCCGGGTGCGGCGGCGCCGACGTGCGTGAACATCGCCAGCGACACGTCGAAATGGTTGTTCGAGTGCGAGCCCCAGGTCAGGCCCCAGTCGCGGCAGGTCTGCGCCACGCGCACGCTGCCGGCCATCGTCCAGAAGTGCGGATCGGCCAGCGGGATGTCGACGCTCTGCAGCGACAACGCGTGCACCAGCTGGCGCCAGTCGGTCGCGATCATGTTGGTCGCCGTCG
>DATKJN010000433.1:0-2539 GCA_035543655.1 Burkholderiaceae bacterium
AACCAGCACCGGTGCGTTGCGCCTCGAGGACAAGAAGGCCGGCATCGTGTGGCTGCAGATTCCGTCGAAGTCGATGCTGATGAACAGCAAGGTCGGCCAGCGCATGGTCGACAACTGCCTGCACCCCGAGCAGCGCGCGGCCGTGCGCGCGGTGGAAGGCGCCGCAGCGCCCGAACGCAAACCGTAACGTACGGCGCAAGGACAACGCGGCACGTGGCGCGCATGTGCCATGTTTTGCGCGCAAGATGTCGAAGGCCACTTCGTGAGAAGTGACACGGGCGAATTCGCGCCCCGAATCAATTGGCAACGCCTTGGGCGAAGGGCTCTGGAAAGAATCCTCTGCACTGAGATTTTCCTCAAGGAGAGATCCATGAAACGCCTGACCTTCGTCGCGATCGCTGCTGCGTTGTCGATCGCCGCGCCATTGAGCGCGGTGGCCAACGACCAAGCCAAGCAAACCGCCAAGCAAACCGCCAAGCAACCTGCCAAGCAAGCCGCGAAGCCGGCCGTGCAGCAACAAGCCGCGCTGTCGGCCGATCAGATCCACACCGCCGATCGCGTGCTGACCGGCCAATCGCGTTGCGAGTTCGACCAAGCGGTCAACGTCGCTGCGGTGCCGAATCAGAAGGGCTGGTTCAACGTCGAATACAAGGGCAAGTCGTACCTGATGGCGCCCGAGTCCACCACCACCGGCGCCGTGCGCCTGGAGGACAAGAAGAACGGCATGATGTGGCTGCAGATCGCCAACAAGTCGATGCTGATGAACAGCAAGATCGGCCAACGCATGGTCGACAACTGCGTGCACCCGAGCCAGAAGGCCTGAGCCCACGCGACGCCCATCGAGCCCCGCTGCGGCGGGGCTTTTTCTTGCCCACGCGTCGCCGGAACGCGAAAACAGCGGCGAAGGTGCGACATATGTCGCGCCCATATCCGGACGCTAGAGTCGGCTATACCAAGCGGAAGGCGTTTGTAACCGTAGAGTGCGCGCTTTTCGTCCGCAGTCGATCCAACCACCATGTCCGCAGCAAACTTCTTTTCTTCGCTGGTCGATCCCAGCGCCGTGCTCGCCCGTTGCGAGCAGTCCCCTTCCCTGAAGACACTGTCGTCGAAGCGTCATTCGGCCGATCGGCCGGGCCGCAAACAAAGCACCGAGCTCGTCGCCTGGGACGCAGCCGTCGACGAAGGCAAGTCGCTCAGCGCCTGGCGCGCAAAGAATGTCGTGGGCTTCGAACACAGCCAGACCGCCGATCTGCTCGAGCCCGTCTACGCCTGAAGCGCGCGGCTTGGTCCGCACGCGTGTTTCGTCCCACTTCGTGGGCGCCATCACGCAAACGAGCGCGTCGCTCCAGGCGAGACGCGCTCGGCCTGCTTCCAACTCTGTTATGCTGCAGTGCAGCATCAAGTTGGTGCGCCCCTTTCTCAACCCCTTCCCCAAGCCAAATGATCAACGTCTTCCTCGCCATCGTTCCGCTCGGCTTTGCCACCGGCGCCCTCGTTTGGACCATGGCCTCCGGTGCACGCGAACAGCGTCGCTCGGACGCGTGGGCCGCCAAGTGGATGCGCGACAACACCTGAGCACGGTCTAGGTCCATTCGTCGCGCGCTGCATGGCGAACGACCGGACCCGCGAACCCGCCACCCGGCGGGTTTTTTCTCGCCTGCTGTTCGTGCCAGCGTGCACGCATGACACCTGCAATCCCGCAGCGGCCACCCCGATGCGCCGCAAGTCTTATATAAGACTTAGAATCACGGCACCCGACACCCTCTGATGCACCGGAGTTCCGCACGATGCTCACCGCCTATCGCCAACACGCCGCCGAACGCGCTGCGCTCGGCATCCCCCCGCTGCCTCTCGACGCCAAGCAGACCGCCGAACTGATCGAGCTGATCAAGCATCCACCGGCCGGCGAAGGCGCCTTCCTGCTCGACTTGCTGGTGCATCGCGTGCCGCCAGGCGTGGACGACGCCGCAAAAGTGAAGGCCTCGTTCCTGGCCGCGGTGGCCCACGGCGACATCGCGGTGGCGCTGATCTCGAAGGCCAAGGCGACGGAGTGGCTCGGCACGATGGTGGGCGGCTACAACGTCAAGCCGCTGATCGACCTGCTCGACGACGGCAGCGTCGCCGCGGTCGCGGCCGCGGGGCTGAAGAAGACGCTGCTGATGTTCGACTACTTCCACGACGTGGCAGCCAAGGCCAAGGCCGGCAACACGTGGGCGCAGCAGGTGATCCAGAGCTGGGCCGATGCCGAGTGGTTCACCGCGCGACCCGAGGTGGCCAAGAAGGTCACCGTTGTGGTTTTCAAGGTGCCGGGCGAAACCAACACCGACGACCTGTCGCCCGCGCCCGACGCGTGGAGCCGGCCCGACATCCCGCTGCACTACCTCGCGATGCTGAAGAACACGCGCGCCGGCGCGGCGTTCAAGCCCGAGGAAGACGGCAAGCGCGGTCCGATCCAGTTCATCGAAGACCTGAAGAAGAAGGGCCACACCGTGGCCTACGTCGGCGACGTGGTCGGCACCGGCAGCTCGCGCAAGAGCGC
>DATKJN010000434.1:0-21840 GCA_035543655.1 Burkholderiaceae bacterium
GGACCGTGACGCGGTCGCCACTGTCGATCGTCAGCACCGGCTTCAGCGTGGATTGGAACCAGCCCCAGTGCACGGTTTCGACACTGGCAGCGAGTTGGTGATGGGTCATCGAACGATCCTAGCATTCGATTCCCTTGCCGCAACAGGCGTGTAGCCCAGACGAACACCCAGTGAAAAACGGCCCGCGAGTCGCGGGCCGTGGTCGTGCGTCTGAACGCTCGCGTCAGGCGCGCACGACGATGTCGTTCTTGACGTCCGCCACGCCATTCACGCTGCGCGCGAGGCGTTCGGCGGTCAATTTCTCGTCCAACGACTTGGCGAAGCCGGACAGTTGCACGGTGCCCTTCAGCGTTTCGACCTGGATGGCCATCGCGCTGACGGTTTTGTCTTCGGCGAACTTCGCCTTGACCTTGGTGGTGATGGTGGTGTCGTCGACATACGAGCCAACGCTTTGTTGGTCGCGCGTCACCGAGCAACCGGCGCCGGCGAGCAGGGCAACGGCGGTAACCGCCGCGGTGAGGAATGTTTTCATGATTGCCTCTTGTGGTGAAAGTACGAGTTCGGGTGTGGGTGAGGGCATCAGCCCTTCGCCGACACGACCAGTTGGTTGTCCACGCTCACCACGCCGTCGACGGCGGTGGCCAGCGTGGTGGCGCGTTCACGCGCTGCGGGATCCGGTGCCGTGCCGCGCAACGACACGCGACCGTCGACGGTGTCGACGTCGATCTTCAGGGCGCTCAGACCCTTGTCTTGCGCCAACTTGGCGTTCACCGCCGTGGTGATCGCAGCGTCCTTGACCTTGTCGGAGACTTCGTTGGCCGCGCGCTCGGTCGCTTGACCGGCATTGGCTGCTGCGGACTTGGCGCCTTCCTTCATGTCGCCGGCTTGGCGCTCGGACTTGGCGACCGCCGAGTCGACGCGTTGACCCGCCGTCCGGTTGTCATCGGCGGGGCGGTTGCAAGCGGACAGTGCGGTCAGCGCCAATGCAGCCGTCACGGCGGCAATCGGACGCAATCGCAAATGCCAATTCTTGAGTTCTTGCATGGACACTCCTTCGCATCGTTACCGCCACGTCAGCGGATAAGGAAACGATAGGCACACCGTCCATGGCACACGATCGGCGGCCGACCCGTCTTGGTGTCGGACATCGCCGACACCTCAGGCTGGCCAGCCCGGTCAGGCGCTGGTCGGCTCGCGGTCGGCTGGCACGGAGGCGCTCTGCGGCAGTTGAACCTCGATCGTCGTGCCTTGGCCCGGCTGTGACGTGAGGTCGAGCCTGCCGCCGTGCGAGGCCACGCGAAAGCGCATACCGGCCAAGCCGCGCGCACGCATCGGCACGCCGCGGGTGTCGAACCCCGCGCCGTCGTCGCTCACGCTCAAGCGCGCCACCTCGCCGTCGCCTTGCAGACGCACCGTCACGTGGTGGGCCTTCGCATACTTGGCCACGTTGGTCAGTGCCTCTTGAACGACGCGGTAGGCGGTGAGCTGCGCGTCCTCCGGCAACGACACGTCGCCGAGTTCGGCTTGTACCTTCACGTCGGTGCGGCGCGAGAACTCGGCGCACAACACTTCCAGCGCCGCGTTCAGTCCAAGGTTCGACAAGGTCGACGGTCGCAGGTCTTCGATGATGCGCCGCTTCAGCGCAATGCCGGCGTCGAGCGACTGCACCAGATGGCCGATGCGCTCGCCGATCTCCGGCGCCGCACCTTTCAGGCGCGACTTGACGCGTGCGACGTCAAGTTTGGCCGCAGTCAGCAGCCCGCCGAGCTCGTCGTGCAGCTCGCGAGCCAGGCGGCTGCGTTCGTCTTCGCGCACCGTCTGCAAATGGCGGGCGAGTTCGGTGAGATCGAGCGTGCGGCGCTCGACTTCGGTCTCGAGCCGGTCGCGCTCCAGCTGCAACTCTGCGCGCTGCTCTTCGCGCGCCGCGTCGAGGCGCTTGGACTGTCTGAGGATCCACGCCAGCGACAGTAGGCTCAGCAACACCAGCGCCGCGATCCCGAGCCGGTTCAACACCAGCGTGTTGATCAGGCTGCGGCGGGCGTAGGCCATCTTGATCTCTTCCTGCGTCGCGGTGGTCGCCACCAGCTTGTCGAGCGCGCGCATGTGGTCCAGTCCGATCCCCGTCTTCACCACGTCGAGCGCGCCGGTCACGTTGCCACCCTCGAACAGCTCGATCGTGGTCTTCAGTTCCGACGCCTTGCGCCGCGTCAGGTCCTCGATCTCGAGCACGTTGGGCTGGGCATCCGGGTCGTCGGCGAACAGCGCACGCAGGCGCGTCAGCTGCGATTCGAGCTGAGCCTTGGCCACTTCGTACGGTTCCTTGTATTCGAGCTGGCCCGTGAGCATGTAGCCGCGCTGCCCGGCTTCCGCAGCTTGCAGCAAAAGCTGCAAACGGCGCACTTCGACGCGCTGCGCCTGCATCTCGTCGCCGCTGGCAATGCCGTCGCGGGCGCGCTGATAGGTCACCTCGTTGACGGTCAGGAACGCGATGGCCACGGCCACTGCCAGCGGCGCCATCCAGGCGCGGCTGCGGGGGATCAAGTCGAGAGAGCGAGTGAGCATCATGGTGGTGGATGGCCCTTTACACTGGAGCCCCGAATCGCGCGGGCCCTGTGCCCGGATCCGAAGGCATCCCATGATCAGAGTTGGAATCGTCGACGATCACGCGGTGGTGCGTGCAGGGCTCAAGCAATTTCTCGGCGAGCAGGTCGATCTGCGCGTCACCGGCGAGGCGGCGGACGGCGCCGGCGCGCTCAACCTGGCGCGCGGCGGCGAGCTCGATGTGCTGGTGATGGACCTGGCGATGCCCGATCAAAGCGGTGTCGACGCGCTGGCAGCGATCAAGGCACGCTTTCCCGAGCTGCCCGTGCTGATCCTCAGCGGCTATCCCGAGACGCATTACGCCACCACGTTGCTCAAGCAAGGCGCAAGCGGGTACCTGAACAAGGAATGCGATCCGATGGAGATCGCCGAGGCGATCCGCACGGTCGCCCGCGGGCGGCGCTACATCACGCCGGCGGTGGCCGAGATGCTGGCCGACCAAGTCACCGGTGACGGCGACCGGCCGGCGCACGAGGCATTGTCGGAACGCGAACTGCAAGTGTTCTTGCACCTGGCGCAGGGCCAGACCGTGGGGCAACTGGCGGATTCGATGTGCCTCAGCGTGAAGACGGTCAGCACCTACCGCACGCGCGTGCTCGAGAAGCTCAAGCTCAAGACCAACAGCGACCTCACCTACTACGCGCTGAAGAACGGCCTGATTCAGTGAGCCTGCGGCGCCCGATCGGCGAGCGCCGCGCCAGCATCGCCTGAACTGCCAAGGGCGCCGCGGCTGGCCCCGCGGCCGCGGGATCATGCCGCTCCCGGCTGCGGAAGCTGTTGGGTGCCGTTGTGGGCGTCGGCCAGCGCCATGCAATGCTCGACCAGCGCGTCGATTTCGCCCGACTTGTCGAACACCCGGGTCGCGCCGAGCGCCAGCGCGTGGCGCCGGATCTCGTCGGTGGCGTAGTTGGTCAATACCACCCGTTCGGTGCGGTGGCCGTTGCGTTGCAGCGCGCGCAGCACGTTGAGTCCCGTGCCACGGCGCAGGAAGATGTCGACGATGGCGATGTCGCACGCATGCCCCGGGTCAGCGAGCCACTGCAACGCGCCGGATTCGTCTTCGGCCGTGCCGACCACGGTCAGCGGGACCATCTCCTCGAGCGCGGCCACGAGGTTGTCGCGGATCACCGCGCTGTCCTCGACGATGAAAGCCTTCAGCGAACCCATGCCACGTCCGTGCTGCCCGTCCTGCCGTCCCTCCGCAGCGGCAGGCGGCCACCGCGGGTTTCCGGAAGTGTGCACCCGTCCCCTCGGTTCGGGCGTCGGGGGTTGGCGGCCGATGCCGTAGGACCAGTCCGACATCGGCGATCGGCCTGACCCTACCTTCGACGCACGAGGTTCACCAGGAAGCTCGCCAGCGCGAGCACGATGAACACCACGAACAGGATCTGAGCGATGCCAGCGGCACCCGACGCGATGCCGGTGAAGCCGAGCAGCGCGGCGATCAACGCGATGACGAAAAACACAACAGCGTAGTGAAGCATGAGAGCTCCTCGATGAGATTGCTGACCGTCGAGAGGCTACGCAGGCGCCAAGCGTGTGGCGATGGGCCGATGCGCCAACAGGGCGTCGGCCGCAAGCGGGGTCGGGTGTAGGACGCGGTCGGAGCGGGCCGCAGATCAGCGTTCACCCAGCTCGGGCACGCGGATCTCGCAGGCGATGCCACGTGGGGCGTTCTCTCGCCAGCGCACCTCGCCGCCGAGCAGCTTCACGCGCTTGCGGATGCCGCCCAGGCCGAGGCCGTGGGCCCAGGACTCGGGCTTGCGCCCGCCGCCGTCGTCGCTGACTCTCAGCGTGAAGCGGCCGCGTTCGAAGCGGCCAGAAACGTCGACGCGGGTGGCGCTGGCGTGGGCGATCACGTTGTTGATCAACTCGCGCAGCATGCGTGTCAGTGCGGACCACTGCACCACCGTGAGGTTGATGTCGCGGTCGAAGTCGAACGACCAGTCCAGCTCGCAGTGTGCGGCCTCGAGTCGCTGCGTGATGTCGGCCTTCCACTCGGCGCTGGCGTGCGACAGCAAGTGCGACGCCGCCGCCAGCCCACGTGTCAGCGTCTTGAGGTCCTGCAGCGTGTGACGGACGTAGTCTTCCATCTCCGGGCTCTGCGCCTTGTACATCAGCGTCAACAGGCGCGCCCCGATGTCGTCGTGCAGGTCTTGCGCGATGCGCGCTCGCTCCTCGTTGCGGCCTTGTTCGACCGCGCGATCGAACGCGACTGCGCGCACCAGCTGCTCCAGCACGCGGTCGGTCAGGCGCGCGTCCTCGCGCGTGAACATGCGACGGCCGCGGCGGGCGAAGCGCAACACCAGCGAGCCGCGCGGCTGGTGTTCCTCGGGCACGCCGGGCACACGCGGCAGAGGCACCATCAACGTCGAGCCGTCGCCGACCACGCGTGCGCCGTTGGCGCTGCGCGAGGTGTGCGCGAGTTCCAGCGGCTCGAACAGCTCGCGCAGCAGGCGGGCGAAATGTTCGGTGGTGTCGCCGCCCGCGGTCTCGATCTCGCGCGCGATGCGATACAGGCTCTCGAACATGCGCTCGGTGGTCAGCATGTTGCTGCCCATCAGCAAGTTCAGCATCCACTGGCGCGCACCCGCATACAGGCCCAGCGCCAGGAACAGCGCCAAGGTGTGCGACGTGAACTGGCCGAGTGCGAACACCGCGACGAACAGCAGGTCGAGCGAGGTGGCCACCGCACTGATGCCGGCCAGCAGCGTGAACTCGCGCATCACCTGCTGCGAGCGCGACAGGAACGGCACCAGCATCAGCGCCGAGGCCTGGAACACGTACCAGATCAAGGCCCCCGACCCCGCAGCGAAATGCTGCACCTCGGGCTTGTGCTCCGACAGGGCGATGGCCGCGGTGAGCAGCAGCAGGATGGCCAACACCGCCACACCGAGACGGCGGATCACGATGGCCATCGGGTGCGGCTCGAGGCGGTACGACCAGGTGAGCACCAGGTAACCGGCTCCGAAGTAGCCGAGTTGCATCGCCTGCACCCACCACCACAGGCCCGGAATCGAGTTGAAGCCAACGGTGGCGATGAAACCGATGCCCACTGCCCAAACCGACACCGAGATCAGGCCCTGGAACGGCAGCCGCCGTGGGTGCACGCTCAATGCATGCACGCAGGCGGCGCCGGTGACCACGTCGCAGGCAATGCGGAGCCAGAGGTCCATTTGCGCCCAACGCGCTGGCATGCCGAACCCCGGCAACGTGTCCAAACCGATCAACAGCAAGTGCGTGGTCTGTGCCAGCGCGGCCAGGCCGTAGAGCAGGTTGCGCTCGTCGGGCTGCACCAGCACGACCACCGCACCGATCAGATAGAACACCAGCGCGAGCGCGGTCATCAGCCAGAACATCGAGCCCAGCCCGGCGTATCCGCGCGGCACGGTGCGCACATCGACGCTGGCGCCCGATTCGGCCAGGCGCAGGCGCACGGCATCTTGCTGCACCGCCGTGGCGAAGGCGGCACCGTCGGTCAGGTATTGACGGCGCTCGATGTCGTCGAGCACCCAGCGCGGCGAACGGCGCGCGAGCAGCACTTCGGGCGGCAGCAAGCGACCGTCGGGGTTCATCACGCCGAGCACGGTTTCGCCGATGAACTTCTGCACTTGCGGGTCGCCGGAACCGGCGAGCACCAGTTGCCCCTTGGCATTGGTGCGCCACGCCGCATCGACGAACGGCGTGGCCGACAGCGCGCGCAGCAGCGTGAACAGGCCCACGCAACCGAGCAGGGCCACCACCACCAGCGCACGCCGCCGCCAACCGAGCCAGCGGCCGGCGGCCACGCCGCGAGCCGCCGCCTCGTGGCCCGACGGCATCAAGCTGCTTGAATCGATGCTGGAGAAGCCGCTGTGCGTCTCGGACGGTGCCAGCGAGTCGCCGCCCAGCGCGGACGCCGGACCCGCGCCCGCGTCACGCGCGACGGACACCTCAGGCCTCGCCCGGCCGCCCGCGCAGGCTCGGTCCTCCCCGAGGCGTCGCGACCATGGCGAGCCAGCGGGTCATGTCAGACCAGGCCTTGTTTGGTAGCCAACACCGCCGCTTCGGCGCGGCTGGACACGTTGAGCTTCTTGTAGATGGACTTGATGTGGTCGTTGACAGTGAACCACTTGATGCCCATCAGGTTGGCAATTTCCTTGATCGTGAAGCCCTTGCTCAGGTAGGTGAGCACCTCGTTTTCACGCGGTGTGAGCCGCTCGTGATCGGGCGTCTTCTCGATCGGCACCGGCCGACTGGTGACACCGAGGTCCGAGGGGCGGCTGAAGCCCGAATCCGGCGAGCGCAGGTCGCCTCGCTGGCTGTCGCGGAAGTGGTTCAGCAGGCGCCGCGCGATCGCCGGCGACAGCGGCGGCTGGCCACGCACGATCTTCTGCAGCTCTTCGACCAGCACCTCGAAGCGATCTTCCTTCAGCAGGTAGCCGTCGGCGCCGCACTGCAGTGCAGGAAACAGGTGGTCGTCGTCGGAGTACAGCGTGGTGACGATCTTGGTCGCGGGGTACTGCGCCAACTCCGACAGCAGTTCCATGCCATTGCCGTCGGGCAGTTCGAGGTCCACCAGCACGAGACGGAACGGGTCGACGCCATGCAAACCCTGCGCACCGCCGGTCAGGTTGATCTGGCGGCGTGCGTTTTCCAGGTCACCGGCCTCGGTGATGGTCAGCGAGTCGCTGAAACTCTCGCGGACCACGCGGCACAGGAAGCTGCGCGCCACCGGGTTGTCTTCGACGATGAGGACCTTGACGGCCATGCCGCTGTTGCTCCGAAGCCCCTGGTGCATCGTAGCGCAGATGATGCGCTGTGCCCAACCTGCCGCTCACGTTGCACGTGAGCGCCTTTTGAAGCTTGTTACCCGTTGACCATCACGATCTTGCCGAGCGCCTCGCGCGAGGCCATGCGCGCATAGGCTTCATGCAGGCGAGCCATCGGCAGCAGCTGATCGATCACCGGCTTGACGAGGCCCTGCGCATACCACTGCGCGAGCTGTTGCATGCCCTGTGCGCTGGCGGCCGGTTCGCGCCGCACGAAGTCGCCCCAGAACACGCCCACCACCGACGCACCCTTGAGCAGCGGCAGATTGAACGGCAAGGCCGGGATGCCGCCCTGCGCAAAGCCGACCACCAAGTAACGCCCACGCCAGGCGATCGAGCGAAATGCGGGTTCGGCGAGGTCGCCGCCCACCGGGTCGTAGATCACGTCGGGGCCTTTGCCACCGGTGTGCTGCTTCAGCGCCTCGCGCAGGTTGTCGCTGGTGTAGTTGATGGCCGCGTCGGCGCCGAGCGAGAGGCACAACTCGACCTTGCGTGGGCTCGACACGCCCGCAATCACGCGCGCGCCCGCGGCCTTGGCGATCTGCAGCGCCGCTGTGCCCACGCCGCCGGCGGCGCCGAGCACGAACACCGTCTCGCCGGCTTTCAGCGCGGCGCGGTCGATCAACGCATGGTGCGAGGTGCCGTAGGTGAAGGCGAACGCCGCCCCGTGCTCGAACGGAAAACCGGGCGGCAGCGGCTGCACGCGACTGGCATCGGCGATGGCGTGGGTGCCGAAGCCGCCGGTGCCGCCGATCACGGCCACCGACATGCCCGCCTTCAGGCCCTTGACCTCCGAGCCCACCGCTTCGATCACGCCGGCGTATTCCGATCCTGGCACGAACGGCGGATCGGGCTTGAACTGGTACTTGTTCTGCACGATCAGGATGTCCGGGAAGTTCAGGCTCGCGGCGCGGATCGCGACGCGCACCTGCTGCGGCCCGGGCTCGGGCGTGGGCAGTTCCTGCCACTGCAGCGCGTCGACTCCGGTCGGTTGTTCGCAAAGCCAAGCGTGCATCGGTCTTTTCTCCTCGGGCGAGCATGATACGCACGCCGCGGTCGGCTGCCGCGCCGACCCCGTTGCCTACAATGCCGCTCAGTTCATGCGCATCCTGATCGCCAACGACGACGGTTACCTCGCACCCGGCCTGAGCGCGCTGGTGAAGGCTTGCGAGGGCCTCGGAAACATCGATGTCGTTGCCCCCGAGAGCAACGCCAGCGGCACCTCCAACGCGCTCACGTTGAACCGTCCGCTCAACGTGTTCACAGCCGGCGGCGAGCAGCGCGGCTTTCGCGTGGTGAATGGCACGCCGTCGGACTGCGTGCACGTGGCGCTGACCGGCCTGCTGGAGCACAAGCCCGACCTCGTGCTCTCGGGCATCAACAACGGCGCCAACATGGGCGACGACACGTTGTATTCGGGCACCGTCGCCGCGGCGATGGAAGGTTATCTGTTCGGCATTCCGGCGATCGCGTTCTCGCAGGCAGACAGGGGCTGGGCCGAACTGCAGGGTGCGGCACAGGTGGCGCGCGACATCGTCGACCGTGTGTTGCTCACCTTGCGCGAGCGACCGGGTCCATGGCTGCTCAACGTCAACATCCCGAACCGGGCCGATGCGGCATCGCTGCCGCGGGTCGTCACGCGCCTGGGACGGCGCCATGCCAGCGAGGCCGTGATCCGCCAGATCAGTCCGCGCGGCGATCCGATCTACTGGATCGGGCCTGCCGGCAGCGCGCGCGAGGCGGGCGAGGGCACGGACTTCCATGCCGTGAGCCAGGGCCGCGTCTCGATCACGCCGTTGCAGGTTGACCTGACCGACCACGCCACGCTGCCGCTGTGGCACCAGGCGTTGGTGGCGGCGTGAGCCGCCTCCGGGGCTCCGAAACGTTCCTCGCGCAGCGCGGCGCGCACCGGGACATCCCATGAGCGAACGGCGCCGCAGCGCGACCTTTCCTTTGCCACTGGAGCGGGTGTCGGCCGGGCCGGTGCGGCGCAGCGGTGACACGCTGCGTCCGCAGCGTCCAGTGCGCGAGGCTGTGCGCGATGCCCATTCACGGGCTGCACCGAGCGGCGTTGGCCTGGATTCGGCGCAGGTGCGCGGGCGCATGGTGCAGCGCTTGCATGCCCAGGGCCTGCGCCACGAGGGCCTGCTGCACGCGCTGCAGACCGTGCCACGCCATCTGTTCATCGACACCGCGCTTGCCGCGCAGGCCTACGAAGACACCAGCCTGCCCATCGGCCATGAGCAGACCATCTCCAAACCCTCGGTGGTGGCGCGCATGATCTCCCTGCTGCTGGCAGGCAACGCGGCGCGTGCGCGCAATGGCCTCGGCAAGGTGCTGGAGATCGGCACCGGTTGCGGCTACCAGTGTGCTTTGCTGGCGCAGTTGGGCGATTCGGTGGTGTCGGTTGAGCGCATCCGCGCGTTGTTCGACAAGGCGCGCGAGCACCTGGCGCCGCTGCGCCTCGATCGCGTGCGCCTGGTGCACGGCGACGGCATGCGAGGCCACGCACCCAATGCGCCTTATCACAGTGTCATTGCAGCCGCCGTCGCAGACGAGCCTGCCGCGGCGTGGCTGGAGCAATTGGCGGTCGGCGGGCGTCTGATCGCGCCGGTGCGCAAGGGCGAGCGGCAAATGCTGGCGGTTGTGGACCGCGAGCCGTCCGGGTACAAACGCGTCGAGCTCGAGGAAGTGCACTTCGTCCCTCTAAAATCGGGCGTCAACTGACCTTGTCAATGGCTGCGCAACCCATGCGAAGGACTCCTGCTCGAGGCGTGCACCGAGGTGCGCGCTGGCTGGTCTTGTCGTGCGCGTGTGCCCTGGCGGCATGTGCCACCTCGCGCCAACCCGCGCCGGTGGAAGATCGCAACCCGCGCTCGCCTGCCGTGCCAGCGGCGACCGCACCGGCCACCGCCACGCCGGCCCCGGGCACCGGCACCGGCACGCCCGTGCCGGTGGATCCCAATGCCAAGCCGGGCGCGGAGAACGCAGGCAAGCCGGGCTACTACACGATCAAGCCCGGCGACACGCTGATCAGAGTGGGACTCGAAACCGGACAGAACGCGCGCGACATCGCGCGCTGGAACAACATCGACAACCCCAATTCGCTCGAGGTCGGACAGGTGATCCGCGTGGCGCCCCCCGGCGTCGATCCCGCGGCCACCACGGCACGCGGCGTCAACACCGCGCGCGTCGACACGCGGCCGCTCGATTCGCGGCCGGCGCCGGTCGCCTCGGCGCCGACGACCACGCCGCCGCTGAGCGCACCGGTCATCACCCCGGCGCCGCCGGCGATGCCGCCGACGGCCAATGCGCCGCCCACCACCGGTGGCAACCCGCCGGCTGCGCGCGAACCCGATGACGACGTGAACTGGACCTGGCCGGCCACCGGTGCGGTGCTCAGCGGCTTCGACGAAGCCAAGAACAAGGGGCTGGCCATCAGCGGCAAGGCGGGCGACCCGGTGTTCGCTGCTGCCGATGGGCGCGTGGTCTACGCCGGATCCGGCCTGCGCGGCTATGGCAACCTGGTGATCGTGAAGCACAACAACACCTATCTCACCGCGTATGCCCACAACCAATCGCTGCTGGTCAAGGAAGACCAGGTGGTGCGGCGTGGGCAGAAAATCGCCGAGATGGGATCGAGCGACGCCGAACGCGTGCAACTGCACTTCGAGATTCGCCGCCTCGGCCGGCCGATCGACCCGGCGCGCCTGCTGCCGTCGCGTTGAAACGCTGACGGCGCTGCCCATGGTCCGCCGACGCGAGTCGCCCGCCGATGTGCCGGCGGCCTCGTGGCCGGGGTCCGCACCGATCTGGTCCGCCGACGGTGCGCCGCCGCCGGAGCCCGCCACGCCGAGTGCAAGCGTCGGCGCCGATGGCGTGGATGCCGACGCGGCCAACTCGTTGCAGGCCTATCTGCGCGACATCCGGCGCGCGCCGCTGTTCACCGCACAGCAGGAATACGCGATGGCCTGCCGTGCGCACGATGGCGACTTCGACGCGCGCCAGCGCATGATCGAGCACAACCTGCGCCTGGTGGTGTCGATTGCCAAGAACTACCTCGGCCGCGGCTTGCCGCTGCCCGATCTGATCGAGGAGGGCAATCTGGGCCTGATGCACGCCATCGCCAAGTTCGAGCCGGAGCGGGGCTTTCGGTTTTCGACCTATGCGTCGTGGTGGATTCGCCAGAGCGTGGAGCGCGCGATCCAGCAGCAGGCGCGGCTGGTGCGGCTGCCGGTGCACGTGATGCGCGAGCTCAACCAGGTGCTGAAGGCGCGCCGCGTGCTGGAGGCGCGAGCCGGTGCGCTGGCCGACGGCCGGCCGGTGCGGCTGGACGACATCGCCGCCGAGGTCGACATGCCGGCCGCCCAGGTGGAATCGCTGCTGCAGATGGCCGAACAACCGGCATCGCTCGATGCATCGCACGATGCCGATGCCGGCGGCAATGCGCTGATCGACGGCGTGGCCGACGACCGCGGCAGCGATCCGCTGGGCCTGACGCTCAGCCACGAGCTCGCCCAGTTGCTGACCCGCGGCCTCACGCAGTTGCAGCCGCGCGAACGCGAAGTGGTCACCGGCCGCTATGGCCTGGCTGGCGGCGAACCCGAAACACTGGAGGATCTGGCGCTGCGCCTGAATCTCACGCGCGAGCGGGTGCGGCAGATCCAGCAGGAGGCGTTGCTCAAGCTCAAGCGCGGCATGGAGCGCCAGGGGCTCGATCGCGACAGCGTGTTCTAGATGCCCGCCACCTGGCCCGTGCTGGTGTTCGACATCGAGACCGTTCCCGATGTGGCGGGCCTGCGCGTGTTGCGCGATGCCGACCCATCACACAGCAACGAACAGGTGCTGGCGCAAGAGGTGGCACAGCGCGCCGCCGATGGGCGCAGCGACTTCCTGCCGCACTACCTGCAGCGTGTGGTCACCATCTCGTGCGTGTTCCGTGGCGGCGAGGGCCTGCGTGTGCATTCGTTCGTCGACCGCTCGCGCGATGGCGGTGCATCGGAAGAGGCGCGCGTCGTGCAGCAGTTCTTCAGCACGATTGAAAAGCGCGTGCCGCAACTGGTGAGCTGGAACGGAGGCGGCTTCGACCTGCCGGTGCTGCACTACCGCGGCCTGATGCACGGCGTGTCGGCCGGCAAGTATTGGGACTTCGGCGAGGACGACCGCGAGTTCAAGTTCAACAACTACATCGCGCGCTATCACCACCGTCATCTCGACCTGATGGATTTGCTGGCGCTGTACCAGCCGCGCGCCAATGCGCCGCTCGATGCCATGGCGCGCCTGTGCGGGCTGCCGGGCAAGCTGGGCATGGACGGCTCGGCCGTGCATGCGGCGTGGCTCGCGGGCCGCATCGAAGACATCCGGCGCTACTGCGAGACCGACGTGATGAACACGTATCTGCTGTACTGCCGCTACCAGTTGATGCGCGGTGGCCTCACGCCGACCGAGCACGCGCAAGAGGTGTCGATGGTGCGCGCCGTGCTGGCCGATCTGCAGGAGCCGCACTGGGACGAGTACCTGGCCGCGTGGCCGCAGCACACGACGGATGGACCCTGATACGCGAGTCCCGCGGACCGAGGGGATGTCAGCGTTTCCCAGGGGGCAGGCGCCGACGCCCCGGCGCTAGCATGCGGCGCCCTGAGTGTCAGGGTGTGGAGCCATGCCCAACCTCTGGAACATCGACCGCCTGCAGCCCGGACCTGACCGCTTGGTGCCGGGAGACACGCTGCCAGCCATGTTCTGGCATGCGGTGGCTGCGCGCGGCGAGCGCACCTGGATGCGCCAGAAGGAATTCGGCGTCTGGCGCAGCTGGAGCTGGAACGAGACCGCTGCCGCAGTGCGCGAGATCGCCCACGGCTTGATCGCGCTCGGCTTCGAGCGCGGCCACACCGCCTCGATCATGTCGAACACGGTGGTCGAGTGGGTGCTGGCCGATCTGGCCGTGCTGTCGTGCGGCGGTGTGTCCAGCGGCATCTACCCCACCGATTCGGCGGCGCAGACGCAATACCTGTGCGAAGACTCGAGCACGCGCGTTCTGTTCGTCGAAGACGACGAGCAGCTCGACAAGGCGCTCGAGGCGGCCGCGCAACTGCCGAATCTCCAGCGCATCGTGGTGTTCGACATGGAAGGCCTGTCGGACTTGCAGCATCAGCAGGTGATGAGCCTCGATGCCTTGCGCGCGCTCGGGCGCGAGCATCTGGCGCAGCACCCGCAGGCACTCGAGCAGCGTGTGGCCGCGGTGCAGCCGCAAGACGTGGCGATTTTGGTCTACACCTCGGGCACCACCGGCAAGCCCAAGGGTGCGATGCACCTGCACGGCGGCCTCACGTTCTGGCTGCGACAGGTCAATCAGATCGTCGGTCAGGACGAGGCCGACGAACGCATGTGCTTCCTGCCGCTGTGCCACGTGGCCGAGCGCACCGGCGGCGAGTACTTCGGCATGTACAGCGGGGCCAAACTCAACTTCGTCGAGAACCCCGACACGGTGCCGGAAAACGTGCGTGAGATCGCACCGACGGTGTTCACCGCGGTGCCGCGCGTGTGGGAAAAATTCTATTCGGCGGTGACGATCGCCGTGCGCGAGGCGTCGCGTGCACAACAGATCGCCTATGCCTGGGCGCTCGGCGTCGGCAACCAGGTGGCCGAGCGCGTCGTGCAGGGCCAGTCCGTGCCCGGCTGGCTCAAGGCCAAGTTCATGCTGGCGCGCTGGATGGCGCTGGACAACGTGCGCAAGCTGATCGGCATCCACCGCGCGCGGTTCCTGCTGACCGGCGCGGCGCCGATCTCGCCCGACCTGATCCGCTGGTACCTGGCGCTCGGCGTGCCGATGTTCGAGGTGTGGGGCATGACCGAGACCGCTGGCCTGTCGACGTCGATGCAGGGCTCGCGCATCAAGCCGGGCTCGATCGGCAAGGCCGCCTCGTTCAACGAGGTGCGCATCGATGACGCCACGGGAGAGATCCTGGTGCGCGGCAAGAACGTGTTCGCAGGCTATCTGAACCAGCCGCAGAAGACTGCCGAGACGATCGATGCCGACGGCTGGCTGCACACCGGTGACGTGGGCACGGTCGATGACGAGGGCTACTTCCGCATCACCGACCGCATGAAGGACATCATCATCACCGCCGGTGGCAAGAACGTGACGCCGAGCGAGTGGGAGAACGAGCTGAAGTTCAGCCCCTACGTGACCGATGCGGTGGTGATCGGCGACAAGCGCCCGTATCTCACCGCTCTGGTGATGATCGACCAGGAGAACGTCGAACGCCACGCACAGGAGCGCGACATCCCGTTCTCCAACTACTCGAGTCTGACCCGCTCGCCCGAGATCCGCGAGTTGATCCAGGGCGAGATCGACAAGATCAACAAGAAGTTCGCCCGCGTCGAGCAGATCAAGCGCTTCCACCTGCTGGAGACGCAATTGACGGCCGAGGACGAAGAGCTCACGCCGACGATGAAGCTGAAACGCAAGCTGGTGCACGCGAAATACGCGCCGCAAATCGAAGCGATGTACCAATGAACACGTTCAACCAGGAGACATTCATGAGATCCCTAGCCATCACCGTGGCCGCCACCACGCTGGCCGCATCCGGCGCGCTGGCGCAGCAGCAGGGCGTGACCAAGGACGAGATCGTGCTCGGCACGATCCAGGACTTGTCGGGCCCGATCGCCGCGTTCGGCAAGCAGACCCGCCTCGGCATGATGCTGCGGGTGGATGAGATCAACGAGCAGGGCGGCATCAACGGCCGCAAGATCAAGCTGCTCGTCGAAGACGCGGCCTACGACCCCAAGCGCGCGGTGTTGGCGGCGCAGAAACTCGTCAACCAGGACAAGATCTTCATGATGGTGGCGCACATCGGCACCGCACAGAACCTGGCTGCGATGCCGGTGCAGTTCGAAAAGAACGTCGTCAACTTCATGCCGGTGACGGCGGCGCGCGAAATGTACGAGCCGTACCACAAGCTGAAGTACTCCTTCGCGGTGCCGTACTACGAGCAGATGCGGGTGATGCTGCCCAAGATGGTCAAAGAAAAGAGCGCCAAGAAGGTGTGCGCGATCTACCAGGACGACGAGTTCGGCCTCGAGGTGGTGCGCGGCGCCGAGGCGGGCCTGAAGACGGTGAACATGGAAATGGCGGAGAAAACCAGCTACAAGCGCGGCGCGACCGACTTCTCGTCGCAGGTGGCGCGCATGAAGGCCGCCAACTGCGACCTGGTGGTGCTGGGCACGATCATCCGCGAGACCATCGGCACGATCGGCGAGTCGCGCAAGACCGGCTTCAACCCGACGTTCCTCGGCTCGAGCGCTTCTTATACCGACCTGATCCACAAGCTGGGCGGCGCGCCGATGAATGGCCTGTATGCGGCGATGGGCGCGCAGCACCCATACCTCGACGAAGCGTCGCAGCCGATTCGCTTCTGGGCCAACAAGTACAAAACCAAGTTCAACGAGGATCCCACGGTGTTCTCGGCCTACGGCTACACCATCATCGATGCCTTCGCCAAGGCGGCGACCAAGGCCGGCAACGGCCTCAACACCGACAGCTTCATCAAGGCGATGGATACGATGACGATTCCGCCCGACATGTTCGGCAGCGCGGAGGCGAGCTACACGGCCAAGAAGCGCCTGGGCAGCTCGGCGTCACGGCTGTCGCAGATCGTCGATGGCAAGTGGAAGGTGGTGTCCGACTACGCCACCGCGCCCTGAGCGTCTGCTGCCGATGGCCACAAGCCGCCTGCGGGCGGCTTTGTTTTTTGCGGCGGCGCGCTGCCGATAATGGGTGCCATGTATGAAAGCGAAGAGTGGCTGCAGGTCGAATCGCTCGACCTCGAAGGCCAGGGTGTGGCGCACCGCGCCAACGGCAAGGTGGTGTTCATCGAGGGCGCCCTTCCCGGTGAGGCAGTGCGCGTCAACGTGGCGCGGCGCAAGAACCAATGGGAGCAGGGCCAGGTGTCGGCCATTCGCCGCGAGAGCTCGCAGCGCGTGCAACCGGAATGTCCGCACTTCGGACTGCATGCGGGCGCGTGTGGCGGCTGCAAGGTGCAGCATCTGCACCCGACCGCGCAGATCGCTGCCAAGCAGCGCGTGCTCGAAGACAACTTGAGCCACCTTGCCAAGGTGGTGCCGCAGCGCATCCTGCGGCCGCTGCAAGGGCCGGCATGGGGCTATCGCCACCGCGCGCGGTTGTCGGTGCGTCACGTGATCAAGAAGGGCGCGGTGTTGGTCGGCTTTCACGAGCGGAAGTCGCGTTACGTGGCCGACATGACCTCTTGTCCCGTGTTGCCGCCGCACGTGGGAGCGCTGTTGCCGCGGCTGCGCGAGCTGATCGCGTCGATGGACGCGCGCGACCGTCTGCCGCAGATCGAAGTGGCGGTTGGCGACGACGTGCACGCGCTGGTGTTGCGCCACCTCGAGCCGTTGAGCGCCGAGGACATCGCCCGGCTGCGCGCCTTCGGCACCGAGCATGCGGTGCAATGGTGGCTGCAGCCCGGCGGGCCGGACACGGTCGCGCCGCTCGACCCGGCCGGGGCCGAGCTGCACTACAGGCTGCCGGCGTTCGGCCTGACGATGCCGTTCAAGCCCACCGAGTTCACGCAGGTCAACATGGGCATCAATCGCGTGCTGGTGTCGCAGGCGCTGCGACACCTCGACGCGCAAGCGAGCGACCGCGTGATCGACTGGTTCTGCGGCCTCGGCAATTTCACGCTGGCGATCGCGCGCGGCGCGCGTGAAGTGCTGGGCCTCGAAGGCAGCGAAGGGCTGGTGCAGCGCGCGCGCGACAACGCCGCGCGCAACGGCTTGGCGCCGCGCACCCGCTTCGAGGCGCGCAACTTGTTCGAACTGGACGGCGCCGCGCTGGCGGCGTTGGGTTCAGCCGAACGCTGGATGGTCGACCCGCCGCGCGAAGGCGCCTTCGCGCTTGCCAAAGCAGTCGCCGAGCTGCAGGCGACGCCGGTCGCGGGATGGCAGCCACCGCGGCGCATCGTCTACGTGAGCTGCAACCCGGCCACGCTGGCGCGCGACGCCGGCCTGCTGGTGCATCAGGCCGGCTATGTGTGTTCGGCCGCGGGTGTGGTGGACATGTTCCCGCACACCGCTCACGTGGAAAGCCTTGCGGTCTTCGATCGTGCCTAGTTGCGCTCGCGCATCTCGCCCGGCGTCACGCCGAAGCGCCGTCGGAACCGCCGGTAGAAGGTCGACGTTTCGCGGAAGCCGGCGGCAAATCCGATCTCTGCGGTGCTGAGCTGCGCATTGGCCGCATCGCTCAGCAGGGCGTGCGCCTTGCGCAGGCGCGCTTC
Source organism: Burkholderiaceae bacterium (assembly GCA_035543655.1). GTDB lineage: Bacteria > Pseudomonadota > Gammaproteobacteria > Burkholderiales > Burkholderiaceae_C > JAEUPI01. Next base: position 17,708 of record DATKJN010000434.1, read on the forward strand.
GGTCAACTGCTCGTGGAACGTGTTGCCCGACGGCTCGAACAGCTGGTGCAGCGCGCGCACCGACATCGCAAACTCGCTCGCCACCTTCTCGGCGTTCAATTCCGGATCGGCACAGTGCAGCTCGAGCAAGCGCAGCACACGTTGCAACTGTGCGGCGCGGCGCGAGTCGCGCCCGCGGTCGCGCATCTCGGGTGCCAGGCCCGCGGCATCGGCCACGAGCGCGCACAGTGTTCCCACCGCGAGGTCGAGGCTGCGTGTCTGCATGCCGCCGTAGTTGCGCAGCAGGCCATCGAGCCAGCTGTTGATGAGTGCCCCTTCCGCGCTGCGCCTTTCCAGCTTGATCATCGGCAGGTCTCCGCTGCGCAGCGCCAGCATGGGCTCGATGCGCGAGCGCTGCAGCCGCCACAGGCGGAAATCGAACGTGCCTTCCGCGCCGGTGGAGAACGCGACGTTGGGATCGGCGATCACGATGTCGCCGGCATGGGCCACGAGGTGCCGCCCGCGCTGCTCGAACCAGGCCGTGCCTTCGAGCTGACGGTACACGTAGCAGGTGGTACTCGGCTGGTTGCGAATGTCTTCGGGCCGGCGTTGCACGAGGTGGCCGTCGCAGTGCACGTCGACCACGTCGAGCGGGCCGGCGCTGTGGTGCAGCAGCCGTCCGTTGAACGGCTGCCGCTCGTGTCGCTCAGGCGTCAGTGCGTAGACCTGCTGGCAGCAAGCCTCGCGCCATTCCTCGAAGCGGCGCGTCGGCGCGATGCTGGCGGTGGACCACTCGACGACCATGCTGTCCGGTTCCCCTCAATGCCGCGCCGGCAAGTGTGCACGTTTTGCCAACGAAGTGTGCGCAGCGCGCGAAGACGCAGCGCCCCGGCGAGCCGATTATCGGCGCCGTCATCTGGCCGATCGAACGAGGAGTTTCCATGAACGCCCCGCTGGTCGACCCCGCAGTCCTGGACAAGACCCGCGGGTGGCGTCCCTATGTCGAAGCCAAGCTTGGCTTCCGCAATCACTGGTACCCCGCCGTGTTCGCCGCGCAGGTGGCTGAGGGCGAGCCGATCGAGACCGAACTGCTCGGGGAGAGCATCCTGCTGAACCGCATCGACGGTCGCGTGCACGCGCTGCGCAACCGCTGCCTGCACCGCGGTGTGAAGTTCAGCAAGAAGCTGGAGTGTTATCGCAAGGGCACCATCACCTGCTGGTACCACGGCTTCACCTACGACTGGAAGGACGGCCGGGTCATCGACATCATCACCAACCCGTCGAGTGCACTCATCGGCCGGGAACGGCTGCGCACGTACTCGGCGGTGGAGGCCAAGGGCCTGGTGTTCGTGTTCGTCGGCGACGGCGCGCCGCCGCCGCTGTCGGCCGACGTGCCGCCTGGCTTTCTCGACGACGACATGGCGATCGAAGGCAAGCTGCGCTTCGTCAATTCGAACTGGCGGCTGGGTGTCGAGAACGGGTTCGATGCCAGCCACATCTTCATCCACAAGGAATCGAAGCTGGTGCGGGGCAACGACATCGCGCTGCCGCTCGGTTTCGCGCCGACCGATCCGGGGCGAAACACAAGAGCCGAAATCGGCTCGCCCGGGCCGATCGGCCTGTACGACCTGCTCGGCGAACAGTCGATTCCTGTGTTCGAGGGCACGATCGAAGGCGAGCCGGCGATCGAGGGGCACTTCGGGTCGAAGAAGGTGGCCGACAACATCTCGATCTGGATGCCGGGTGCGCTCAAGGTCGATCCGTGGCCGCAGGAAGGGATGATCCAGTTCGAGTGGTACGTGCCGGTCAACGCCACGCGCCACATCTACCTGCAAATGCTCGGCCGCCGCGTGGGCAGCGAAACCGAAGGCGAGGCGTTTCGCCAGGAGGTGCGCGACAAGTGGATCGACCTCGCGCTCGACGGCTTCAACGACGACGACGTGTGGGCGCGCGAGGCGACCGAGGAGTTCTATCGCGACGACCGCGGCTGGGTCGAGGAGCGGCTGTTCGAAACCGACCTCGCCATCGTCGAGTGGCGGCGGTTGGCCAGCCAGCACCACCGCGGACTGCAGAAGCTGGAGCACCTTTGATGGCGCATGACGACGGCATGGTCGGCCTGTGCCAGGCGGATGCGATCGCCCCGGGTGCCGCCAAACGTGTGGTGGTGGGTACGCAGGCGGTGGCGGTGTTCAACGTCGGCGGCCGTTTCCATGTCACCGACGACACCTGCACACACGGGTTCTCGTCGTTGTCCGAGGGCGACCTCGACGGCTGCATCGTCACCTGCGCCTGGCACGGCGGGCAGTTCGACGTGACGAGCGGTGCGCCGGTTGGCGCGCCGTGCGTGGCGCCGATCCACGTGTACCGCTGCGCCGTGCGCGACGGCGAGGTGCAGGCCGATCTGTTCGAGCCGATGGTCGCCAACCCCTAACGGAGTCAACCATGTCCAGCCTCGATCAAGTGACCGAACGGGTGCGCAAGTCGGTCGGTGCCGAATCAGGGCTCGATGCCCGCATCAAGTTCAAGTTCGCCGACCAGGAGTTCTTGTTCATCGACGGCAAGAGCAAGCCCAATCGCGTGGACAACAGCGACTCGGAGTCCGACATCACCATCACCGTGTCGCGCGAGAATTTCATGAAGATCATCGACCACGAGCTGAAGCCACCGCTGGCGCTGATGACCGGCCGAATGCGGCTGCGCGGCGACATCCGCATCGCGATGCGGCTGAACAAGGTGTTCGGCATCGCAGACTGACCCACCTGCAGGAGCAACGCATGAGTGCACGAATCTCCAACCTTGGCTACGCCGTGTTCGGCGTCAGCGACCTCGACGCCTGGCAACGCTTTGCCCTGGACATCGTGGGCCTGCAGGCGGGCCGCAGCGTGGCTGGGCAATCGCTTGCCTTGCGCATGGACGACTACGAGCAACGCCTGCTGCTGACCCAGACCGGCGAGGACGACCTCGTCGCGCTCGGCTGGGAGTTCGACACCGAAGACCAGCTGGAAGCGTTCGTCGAGCAGGCCAAGCGCGGCGGCACGCGCTTCAGCGCCGGCTCCAGCGAACTGGCCGACTGCCGGCGCGTGACTCGGCTGTACAGCTGCGACGACCCCAACGGGTTCCAGCATGAGTTCTACGTCGCCGGCGCACGCGCGCCGATGGCCGACACGTTTCGCTCCAAGGTGCTGCGCGGCGGGTTCGACGCCGGGCGACTCGGCGCAGGGCACGCGGTGACGGTTGCCAAGAACTACAAACAGTCGGTCGACTTCTACCGCAGCGTGCTGGGCTTGAAGGTCAGCGACTACATCAAGGGACCGATCGCAGGCACCGACATCTTTCTCGACCTGACGTTCTTTCATGCGGCCACGGGGCGGCACCATTCGCTGGCGACGGTGGAGTTCCCGATGCCCAAGAAGATCCACCACTTCATGGTGCAGGCCAACGACATGAACGACGTCGGTCTCGCCTACGACCGCTGCCTCAACGCCGGCGTGCCGATCATGATGGGGCCGGGCCACCACCCGAACGACCAGATGTTCTCGTTCTATTGCGTCACGCCGTCCGGATTCGGACTCGAGTTCGGCTGGGGTGGCATCGTGATCGACGACGACCACTGGGAGGTGCGCACCTACAGCCAGCCGAGCGATTGGGGCCATCGCCCGCCGCAGGCCACCGCTTGAGGGCGTGGCGATGAGCACGCTCACCGAGGCCGCAACCAGCCGCTTCGCGACCATCGACGCGACCGGCTTTGCCAACTACAAGTTGCACTACCACGACGCCGGCAGCGGCCCGGTGGTGATCATGTTGCACGGCGGCGGGCCGGGCGCGAGTGGCTGGAGCAACTTCAATCGCAACATCGGGCCGTTCGTCGAGGGCGGCCATCGGGTGCTGCTGATCGATTGCCCGGGATTCGGCCGCTCCGACCCGATCGTGGCCGACGTGCAGCGCGGCCTGTTCAACGCGCGCGCGGTCAAGGCTTTGATGGATCGGCTCGACATTCAGAAGGCCAGTCTGGTCGGCAACTCGATGGGCGGCGCTTCGGCGATGAACTTCGCGCTCGAGCACCCCGAGCGGCTCGACAGGATGGTGCTGATGGGACCGGGCGGGCTCGGCCCCAGCATCATGCAGCCGATGCCGCTGGAAGGCGTGCGCTGCAC
>DATKJN010000435.1:0-7716 GCA_035543655.1 Burkholderiaceae bacterium
TTCGTCGGCCACCAGCATCGCCAGCGCGGTGTGCACGCCTTGACCCATCTCGCTGCGATTCATCGCCAGCACGACGGCACCGTCCTTGGCGATCTTGATCCAGCCATTGAGCGCGACCTCGCCGTCCACTGCCGGCCACAGTGCGGCCGAGCCCAGACGGCTGCGCGGCGGCAGCAACCCCCAGCCGACCACCACCGCACCGCCGATGGCGGCACCCGACAGCAACAGGCTGCGCCGCTTCATTTGGTGGCGATGCAACGCGTGCGGGTCACGGCCGCGCCGGCGCGCGGCGACGCACCGACAGCTGCCGCGCCGCGGCCTTGATCGCCACGCGCACCCGCGGATAGCTGCCGCAGCGGCACAGATTGGTGATGGCGGTGTCGATGTCGGCGTCGCTCGGATCGCTCTTGCTCTCCAGCAGCGCGGCTGCCGCCATCAACATGCCGCTCTGGCAGTAACCGCATTGCGGCACCTGGTGCTCGATCCAGGCCTGCTGCAGCGGGTGTGCGCCGAGCGGGCCGGTCAGGCCTTCCACGGTGCGAATCGACTTGCCCTGCACCGACGACAGCGGCGTGACGCACGAGCGTGTCGGTGCACCGTCGACCTGCACCGTGCATGCACCGCAGGCCGCCACGCCGCAACCGTATTTGGTGCCGGTCATCTGCAGCACGTCGCGCAGCACCCACAGCAGCGGCATGCGCGGGTCGACCTGCGCATCGTCGACAGCCCGGTTCTGGCCGTTGATCGAAAGGTCCATGCGGTGAGCGATCGGTGAGGCGGGGCGGCATTGTCGCCCGCATCGCGCCGGTCGCGCGCCGTCAGCGTTGCAACTCGTCGCACAAAGGGCGTTTCACACGCCCATGCCGCGACCGTGGGCAACAGCCACGCCGCGGTTGAAACCGGCCGTCAGTCGAGCACGACCTCGGTGTGCACGGCACCGGCGCGGTCGGCGCGCGCGCTCATGCTCAAGCGCGTGCCGCGCGGCGCGCGCACCACCCACTCGGCCACCGCACGATCGGCCGTGACCTCCCGGTTGGGCAGAAACGCCTGCAGCGAACCCTTGGCCGCATGGCCAGACAGGTGCGGACCGACCACGCGCGGTTTGCCGCTCACCAGTTGTGCGCCCTCTGGCAACAGAATCTCGAACACGGCGCCACGCGCCGTCTTGCGCTCGAGCGCACGCGCGCTCACGTAGGCAGGCAGGTAGCCGGCGTTGGCGACCGCGAAGCGCACGCGCCAGGTGTCGCCGCCGAGCGCGCGCACCTCGGTGCGCAGCACCTCGAGCTTGGGCAGGCTGAGCGCGATCTGCGACAGCCATGTCGGGAACCGCGCCGCCTCGCGCTCGCGCAGGTGCGGCGGCGGGTTGCGCCAGTAGTTCAATCGATCCCAGCCGCCGAGTTCCACCGCGCCGAGCTGCGGATGCTGGAACGCATACCAGTCGACATGCGCCTGGCCGCCGCACTGCGTGTCGCTCCAGCGCAGCAGCTTCAGATCGTCTTCCGGCGGGTGCTCGCGGTACCAGTGGATCCAGTCGTACTCGGTGATGCCGGCTTCCTTGTTGGGGGCCCAGATCTCGACCGTCCAGAACAACGAACCGAGGTGCTCGTAGAGCCAGTCCTGCGTGCCGCTGATGACTTCCTTGGGGTGGTAGCGAAAGTCTTCGTAGATGCTGATCGCCGGATAGCCGGTGAGTTTCTCGCCCAGCGCCGACAGGCGCTTGTAGACCCACAAGTCCTCGGGCGTCATGTCGTCGTCGGCCTGAGTGCCCATCGGGCGCAGGATCACGCCCGAGTGGGTGTGGAAGCTGACGCCGGCACCGACGTTCGGGTGCTTGACGATGAAGTCCACCATCGCGCGCACCTCGGGCTCGCTGGTGGGATACGGGCCGGCACCGACCTGCTCGAACTCTTGTCGCCAATACGCCGGGAAGTTGCGGTTGAGATCCAGCCCTTCGCGGTCGCGGTTCACCTGAATCTGCAGGCCGTCGAAGTTGGCCAGCGTGCCCTCGGGCATCACGCGCCAATAGCTGCCGCCGAATTCACCCGGCTCGCGCGGGATCATCAGCCGCGCGTCCTCGGGGTGGCTCTTCCACGACCCATGCGGATCCGCCATGCGCATGAACAGCACGCGGCCGTCGCCATCGACGTCTTCGACCGTCAGGCCGTCGATGTGCGGCTCGTCGAACGGGTACGCCCGCGTCGATGAACGGATGTAGCGCGGCCGGTCGGCCAGCGCGAGCTCGGCGCCGTCGGGATTCAGGCGCGGGCACAGATAGACCACGCGCGTGTCGAGCAATTGCGTGGTGGCCGGGTCCTGGCCGTAGCCGGTGACCAACTGGTGCAGCCAGTACAGGCAAGCCGTGCTGGCGGTGAGTTCGCCGGCGTGAATGTTGCCGTCGACCCAGAACGCGGGCTTGTCGGTGTCCAGCCCGGTACCGCGCTGGGTGATCACCGCCAGCCAGATGTCGCGGCCCTCGTGGCTGTGGCCGATCGAGTCGATGCGCACCAGGTCGGGCCGCGCATCGGCATAGTCGTGCAACAGGCGGCTCAGCTCGGCGTGCCGGTAGAAGATGTCGAAACGAGGAACGGGCAGGTCGGCCATCGTCGTGCACGCGAAAGACGTGTTTGCAACCCGTCAAGTGTGGCAGAGCGCTGCACACCGCCTGGCCAAGCGCACCTCGTGCAAACCCCGGCAACCCCTCAGGCCGATGGCGAGGCGCGAAGCTCCAGCGGCGCGCCGTGCACGAACACGCGCAGCTCGCCCGGGGCCATGGTCTGCCAGTCTTCGCCGGTGGTCAGCGGCTCGGTGGCGACGACGGCAACACGGTCGGTCGGCGTGGTGAGTGCAGCGAAGTCGACGCTCAAGTCCTCGTCGGCCAGATGCGCGCGCGAGAACGGATGGCGCCGCGCCAGCCAGTGCAGCCGCGTGGAGCCGTGCGCCCACAAGGCCTGGCCGTTGGACAGCAGCAGGTTGAAGGCGCCATGGGCGGCCGGCAGCGGCAGCAGCTCGGCCAGTGTGCGTGTCAGCTCGGTGATCGTGGGCACCGCCGCATGCGCCTTGGCCAGCTCCTGCATCAGCCAGCACAACGCACGTTCGCTGTCGGTGTCGCCCACCGGACGGAACGCACCGTGCAGCCGGGGATGGAAGTTCTTCAAGTCGCCGTTGTGGGCGAACACCCAATAACGGCCCCACAACTCACGCACGAACGGATGGGTGTTCTCCAGCGCCACGCGCCCCTGGGTGGCCTTGCGGATGTGCGCGATCACGTTGTCGCTCTTGATCGGATAGTGCTTCACCAGATCGGCCACCGGTGAGGTGCGCGCGCCGTGGTGGTCGACGAACAGCCTCAAGCCCCGGTCCTCGAAGAAAGCGATGCCGAAGCCATCCTTGTGCTCATCGGCGCGCGTGGCCAGACCGGTGAACGAGAACATCACGTCGGTCGGCGTGTTGGCGTTCATGCCGAGCAGCTGGCACATGGCGTCAAAGCAGCAGCAATCGTGCCCGAGGGGACGCCTATCGGATCGGCAGGAACAGCCGGGTGATGCCGCGCAGACTGACCAGATTGCCCGGGTTGCCGGTCTCTTCGAGCACGCCTTCCATGCGCTTGAGGATGCGTTGGCTTCGGTTGGCGCGCCAGATCAGCAGATCGGCCAACCATGGGTGGTCGTTGACCCGATTGGCGCGCTCGTACAGATCGAAGCGCGGCTTCAACGCGGCGATGGCCGCGGCATAGGGCGCGTGCGCGGCATCGAAGCCCTGCGGCCCGGCGTCGATCAGCGTGCGCGCCGCCAGCATGCCGGTTTCCATCGCCTTGCCGATGCCCTCGCCGGTGAAGGCATACGTGCTGCCCGCGGCTTCGCCGGTGACCACCAGGCCCGGTCGCGTCAGCTGCGCGCCGTCGAGCGAACAGCGCAGCGGTGCGCCTTTCAGGTCGCCTTGCAGCGTGCCGGCGCGCATCAACTCGCGCGCCGGTTCGTACAACTCGCAGAAGGTGGCGAACATCTCGCGCAGGTTGACCGCCTGCATCGTCTGCCGCCCGTCGACTTGTTTGCTGTGGCTGTGCGACAAGCCGACGCCGATGTTGAAGACGCCGTCGCGGCAGGGAAAGATCCAGCCATAGCCCTTGCGCAAGCGCTTGTGCCACACCACCTCGAGTTCGGTGATGCGCGAGCTCATCGCGGGGTTGTGCACATAGCCGCGCAGCGCCACGCCGCTGGGCGTGCGGCGTTGGCACACGCCGGCGGCGATCAAGGCCTGCGGCACCGCACCGGTGGCGAGCACGACCTGCTGCGCGCGCAGCTCGTGCACGGCGTCGCCGGCCTTCAAGCGCGCGCCGGTGACACGGTCGTTGTCGACGATCGGCGCCTCGAAGCGCGCCGGCGCATGCAGCTGCGCCCCGGCGCGCACCGCCGCTCTGCAGACGATGTCGTCGAGCTGGCGCCGCGGCAGCACGGCCAGCCTTCCGGGCACGTCGATGCGCCCGCCGCGCGGCGCCACACAGCCGACGTGACGCACGCGCTGTGCGTGCGCCATCACCTCGTCGTACACGCCCAGGCGCTGCAGGGCCGCGTGGGCGTCCGGGATCAGCCCGTCACCGCACACCTTGTCGCGCGGGAACGCTTGCGCGTCGACCAGCACGGTGTGCACGCCGGCGCGCGCCAGCAGCTGCGCGCACGCGCTGCCGGCCGGGCCGGCACCGACGACCAGCACGTCGCAATGGGATGGCAGGGATGAGGCGCCCATGGATCGCGCGAGGCACACAGGTGCCCGCAAGGCAGCGGATTGTAGAGAGCGCGCTGCGCGCGCCCGCTCAGGCCGGCTGCGGCTGCACCTGCTCCTGCGCCTGCGCGGCCTTGACGCGTTGACGCCAGGCATGCAGCAGCGGCTCCGTGTAGCCGCTGGGCTGTTCCTTGCCCTTGAACACCAGATCGAGTGCGGCCCGATAGGCAAAGCTGGTGTCGGCGCGGCCGGCCATCGGCTGATACAGCGGATCGCCGGCGTTCTGTCGGTCGACCACCGCAGCCATGCGCTCGAACGCGGCGCGCACCTGGGCCTCGGTCACGATGCCGTGCTGCAGCCAGTTGGCGATGTGTTGGCTCGAGATGCGCAGCGTGGCGCGATCTTCCATCAGCCCGACGTTGTGGATGTCGGGCACCTTGGAACAACCCACGCCCTGGTCGATCCAGCGCACCACATAGCCGAGGATGCCTTGCACGTTGTTGTCGATCTCCTGCTGGCGATCGGCCTCGCTCCAATTGGGCTTGGCGGCGACCGGCACCGTCAGCAGACCCTCCATCAGGGCATCGAACTGGCTGTCGAGATCGATCGCTTCGAGCTCCTTCATCACGCCGAACACGTCGACCTGGTGGTAGTGCAACGCATGCAGCGTGGCCGCCGTCGGGCTCGGCACCCATGCGGTGTTGGCGCCGGCCTGCGGGTGCACGATCTTCTGCTTGAGCATCGCGCCCATCAGGTCGGGCATCGCCCACATCCCCTTGCCGATCTGCGCCTTGCCGCGCAGCCCGCACTGCAGGCCGATCAGCACGTTCAGCCGTTCGTAGGCGGCGATCCATGGGCTGGCCTTCATGTCGCCCTTGCGGATCATCGGTCCGGCCTGCATCGCGGTGTGGATCTCGTCACCGGTGCGATCGAGGAAGCCGGTGTTGATGAAGGCCACGCGGCTCGACGCCGCCGCGATGCACGCCTTCAGGTTCACGCTGGTGCGGCGTTCTTCATCCATGATGCCGAGCTTGACCGTGCTGTCGGGCAGGCCGAGCAACTGCTCCACGCGTGCAAACAGCTCGGCCGCGAACGCCACCTCGGCGGGCCCGTGCATCTTCGGCTTCACGATGTAGATCGAGCCGGTGCGGCTGTTGCGGATGCCGTTCGCACGGTCGCCCTTCAGGTCGTGCAGCGCGATCGCCGTGGTGACCACGGCGTCGAGAATGCCTTCGGGAATCTCCTGGCCGTCACCGTACAGCACCGCCGGGTTGCCCATCAGGTGTCCGACGTTGCGCACGAACAGCAGCGAGCGTCCGTGCAGCGCGAGCTCGCCGCCATGCGGCCGCGCGTAGACACGGTCGGCGTTCAGGCTGCGCACGAAGCTCTTGCCGCCCTTGTTCATGCGTTCGGTCAGCGTGCCCTTCAGGATGCCGAGCCAGTTGCCATAGGCCTGCACCTTGTCGTCGGCATCGACCACGGCCACCGAATCTTCCAGGTCGAGGATGGTCGACACCGCCGACTCGATCACGAGGTCGCTGACGCCGGCCGCATCGCCACGTCCGATCGGATGCGTCTTGTCGATGCGCAGGTCGAGGTGCAGCCCGTTGTGCACGAACAGGATCCCCGACGGCGCCGCGGCGTCGCCCTGGTGGCCGAGAAACTGCGCGGGCTTGGCGAGCGGCGTGGTCTTGCCGTTCTTGAGCGTCACCGCCAGCTTGCCATTCACCACGCGATACGCCGTGGAGTGAATGTGCGAGCCGTGTTTGAGCGGCACCGTGCGGTCGAGCACGTGGCGGCAGTACTCGATGACCTTGGCGCCGCGCACCGCGTTGTAGCCCGGGCCGCGCGTGGCGCCGCCGTCTTCGGGCAGCGCATCGGTGCCGTAGAGCGCGTCGTACAACGAACCCCAGCGCGCGTTGGCCGCGTTGAGCGCATAACGCGCGTTGGTCACCGGCACCACGAGCTGCGGGCCGGCCTGGCGCGCGAGTTCGTCGTCGACATTCGCGGTGCGTACCTTCACACGCTTGGGCACCGGCACCAGATAGCCGATCTTCTGCAGGAACGCGCGGTAGGCGCGCGGCTCGCGGATCGGACCCGGGTGGGCGCGGTGCCAGGCATCGAGCTCGCCTTGCAGCCGCTCGCGTTCCGCCAGCAGCGCGGCATTCTTCGGCGCCAGGTCGTGCACGATCGCCGCGACCCCCTTCCAGAAGTCGGCCGGCTCGACGCCGGTGCCGGGCAGCACCTCGCGCTCGATGAACTGGTGCAGACAGGTGGCGACTTGCAGGCCGTGGGCAGTGGTTCGATCGGTCATTGCGGTGGGAGTTGAAGTCAATCGGGGAAGAAGTCGAGCAGCGCGCGCAAGCTCGAGCCGGTGCGCGTGGGCTGTGTATCGAGCGGGTCGAGCGGCGCCCCGGCGCGATTGATCCACAGCGTGGTGTAGCCGTACCAGGTGGCGCCGATCGCATCCCAGCCGTTGCTGGACACGAACAGAATGTCGCGCGCCGACAGCTGCAGCGCGGCAGGACCGAGCGCGTACACCGCTTCGTCGGTCTTGAAACGCTCGACACTGTGCGCGCTCAGCACCGGATCGAGCAGTGGTGCGAGACCGGACTGGGACAGCAACGGATCGAGCATCGCCGGATCGCCGTTGGACAACACGCCGGCGCGCACGCCGCGCGATTTCAGCTCGCGCAGCACCGATTCGTTCTCGGCGAACGGCCGCAGGCGCTGGTACTCATCGATCAAGGCATCGCGCGCCACGTCGCTCAACGACAGTTGCAGACGCGCGCACGCAAACTGCAGCGCGCGGCGCGTCAGTTCGCTGAACGGCCGATAGCGGCGGCTCATCGTCACCAAGCGCGTGTACTCGATCTGCTTGTCGCGCCACAACACTGCGAGCCGCTCGCCGCTGCCGGGAAAGAGCGCCTCGGCCCGGGTGGCCACGCTGTACACGTCGAACAGCGTGCCGTACACGTCGAACAGCACGGCGCGAGG
>DATKJN010000436.1:0-2807 GCA_035543655.1 Burkholderiaceae bacterium
CTCGGCCGCGACGATGCGGTGCGCGTGATCATTCTCACCGGAGCGGGTCGCGGCTTCTGCGCCGGCGCCGACATGGCGCTGCTGCAAGGGCTGACGCAAGGCGGCGCGCTGCCGAAGACGATGGGCAACGACCGCGTCGACGCGGTGGTCGGGCAGGAGTTGCAGCAGCGCTACAACTTCCTGATGGCGGTGCCCAAGCCGGTGATCGCCTGCGTCAACGGCGCTGCGGCCGGCATCGGCTTCGTGCTGATGCTGTTCGCCGACCTGCGATTTGCCGCCACCGATGCCACGCTGACCACCGGCTTCGCCAAGCGTGGCCTGATCGCCGAGCACGGCTCTGCGTTCGGACTCGAGCGCCTGGTCGGGCCTGGCCACGCGGCCGACCTGCTGCTCAGCTCGCGCAAGGTCAGCGGCGCCGAGGCCGAGCGCATCGGCCTGGTGAACCGAGCGCTGCCGCCCGACGAGTTGATGCCGTTCACGCGCCGTTATGCATTGGACATCGCGTCGTCCTGCTCGCCGCGCTCGCTGCGCATCATCAAGCAGCAGGTCGCAGCGCTGCCGTTGTTGTCGATGGCGCAACACTTCACCGAAGCCGATCGCCTGATGCACGAGTCGCTGCAGACCGAGGACTTCAAAGAGGGTGTGGCGCATTTCGTCGAGAAGCGCGCGCCGCGTTTCAGCGGACGCTGAACGAGGCCACTGCAGGAGGAAGGGCTCACCGTAGTGCCCTCGATGCCGAACAGGCCGTGATGGGCTAACCTGCGCCGTCCGCACACCCTATACGGAGACAAGACATGGCCCTCTCGCGCCGCGACGTTCTGCAATCTTCCGCTGCCGCTGCGCTGCTGGCCGGTGTCGGCCAACGCGCCTTCGCGCAGGCCCTCCCGTACGACGCGGTGAAGATCATCACCGGCTTCCCGCCGGGCGGCACATCCGACACGATCTGCCGCCGCGTGGCGAGCAAGCTGGCGCCGGGCTACGGCAAGAGCGTGGTGGTGGAGAACCGCGCCGGCGCCGGTGGCCAGATCGCCGTGCAAAGCATGAAGCAGATGCCGGCGGACGGGACCGCCATCCTGCAGACGCCGATGTCGATGCTGGGCATCTACCCGCACATCTACAAGAAGCTGCAGTACGACCCACAAACCGATGTGGTGCCGGTGTCGCTGGGTGCCACGTTCGACTTCGGCTTCGCGGTCGGGCCCGCAGTGCCGTCATCGGTGCGCGACATCCCCGAGTTCCTCGCTTGGTGCAAGGCCAACCCGACTCAAGCCAACTTCGGCTCGCCGGGGGCCGGTGCGGTGCCGCACTTCATCGGCGTGCTGATTGGCCGCTCGGGCGGCGTCGATCTGAAGCACGTGCCGTATCGCGGCACGCAGCCGGCGATTCTCGAGATGATCGGCGGACAGATCCAGGCGGTGTCGGGGCCGGTGGGCGAGTTCACGCAGCACGTCGCCGCCGGCAAAGCGCGTTACTTGGCCACCACCGGCGTCACGCGCAACAAGTTCGCGCCGAACGTGCCGACCCTGGTCGAACAGGGCCTGAAGGACATGGCGTTCAACGAATGGTTCGGCTTCTACCTGCCGGCCAAGGCAGCGCCCGACGTCGTGTCGCGCGCCAATGCCGCGTTGCGCGCCGCGCTGGCCGAGAAAGAAGTCATTGACGGCCTCGAGGTGATGGGCCTGGAGGCGAAGTCGTCGTCGCCGGCCGAGCTGGCCGCCATGCTCAAGGCCGACACCGAGCGCTGGGGCCCGGTGGTGAAGGCGATCGGCTTCACCGCCGATTCTTGAGCGCCGGCTAGCGTGCTGGCGCGGACGCGTCAGTACGCTCAAACATCGATGTTGACCGCGCGCAGCGCGTTGCTCTCGATGAAGTCGCGCCGCGGCTCGACGTCGTCGCCCATCAGCATCGTGAACACGCGGTCGGCCTCGATCGCGTCTTCGATCTGCACCCTCAGCAGCCGCCGCACGGTGGGGTCCATCGTCGTCTCCCACAGCTGCTCGGGGTTCATCTCGCCCAGGCCCTTGTAGCGCTGGCGTCCGACCTGGCTCTCGGCCTGGCCCATCAGCCACGCCATCGCGACGCGGAAGTCACCGGCCTTCAACTCCTTGCGGCGCTCGCCCTCGCCACGCACCACCACGGCATCGGACGCAAGCAGTCCTTTGAACGTGGCGCCGGCGCGCGCCAGCACCTCGTAGTCGGTGCCGTGCACGAAGTCTTGCGTGATGACGCTGGCCTTCACGTTGCCGTGCTGGCGCCGGCTGATGCGCAGTAGCTGCTTGTCGGTGCGCGCATCAACGTCGGCCTGTACCTCGGCATCGTGCAGCGCGCCAGCCAACGCCGCCGCGCTGACCTCCGCGGCGGCTGGTGAGTCGAGGTCGAGCGCCAGCCCATCGGCGATGGCGCGCAACGCCGCACCGTCCATCCAGTTGGCCAGCCGCACGATCACGCCGTTGGCCAGCACGTATTGGCGCGCCAATTCTTCGAGCAGCGACCCGTCGATCGGTGGCTTGCCGCCACCCGGCTCGATGCTGGCCTCCTGCAAAGCCACCTTCAGCATGTAAGTGTCGAGGTCCGGGTCGTCCTTCAAGTACTGCTCGTTGCGTCCCAGCTTCACCTTGTACAGCGGCGGCTGCGCGATGTAGATGTGGCCGCGCTCGACCAGCACCGGCATTTGGCGATAGAAGAACGTCAGCAGCAGCGTGCGGATGTGCGCGCCGTCCACGTCGGCGTCGGTCATGATGATGATGCGGTGGTAGCGCAGCTTGGCGACGTTGAAGTCGTCCGCTCCGCCGCCCGCGCTGGTGGCG